>CAZOUZ010000006.1:0-3215 GCA_964583115.1 uncultured Dehalococcoidales bacterium | reverse complement strand
TATCTACCGGGACGAGTACTACTACAACCGTGAGGAGTGGGAGACTCAGCACCCGGAAAAAGACTATCCGGAAGGTATCGCCGATATCATAATCGCCAAGCACCGCAACGGTCCTACCGGACAGATAAGCCTGCGTTTCGTTCCGACGCTGGCAAAGTTTGAAAATATCGCTAACCAAGAGCCAAGCCTGCTATGAGACTGCTTTTAGGTCCGTTTACTGCCCCGATACCTGCAAGAGTTTTAGATATTGCTGAGCAAGAGCCGGGTCTGCTATGAAACAGTTTAAGGGTTTTCCTGCCAGGATGCAGTTCACAGCCATACCCAACCTTTTCTTCAGCAGCTTGCTGCCGCAGATTAAAGATATTACCGAGCTAAAGACGACCCTCCATATTTTCTGGCTGCTGTACGGCAAGAAAGGGTACCCCCGTTTTGTGACCTTCAATGAACTGCTGGGCAATAAGAGCCTCCTGAATAGCCTCAGGGATGAAGGAAACAAGCCCGAAGAAGCGCTGCGCAGTGCCCTGAGGCTGGCTGTCGGGCGGGGGACGGTTCTTCACCTGGCAGTGGACAGGGACGGCAAGCCGGAAGACATTTATTTTCTTAATACCGATTCCGACAGGAAGACGGTGGAAAAAATCAGGAACGGCGAGTTTGCCCTCGCCGGACTGAAAGCGGCGGGACAAACCAAGCCTGATACGGATGCCGGGGAGCTGCCGAACATTTATACGCTTTACGAGCAGAATATCGGTATGCTGACCCCGATGATTGCCGAAGAGTTGGGTGAAGCCGAGAAGCTCTATCCCGAAGAGTGGATTAGAGATGCCATAAAGGAAGCGGTCAGCCTGAATAAGCGGAACTGGCGGTATATCGCCAGGATTCTGGAGCGCTGGTCGGCAGAAGGCAGAGATTATGGAGCATATCGGGGAGATTCTAAAAAAGGTCCGGACAAATACGCCGGGCAAAAATATGGGCACATGGTCGAGCGCTGAAGAAGAAGAGGTCTCGCCGGACTCTGTCTGTCCTATCTGTAAAGGGGCTAAATTCGTTCACCCTCTTCTGCCCTCGGGTAAGCCCGACTACAGCCAGGTTGTCCCCTGCAAGTGTACCCGGCAGGAATCGGCTCAGGACCGCCGGGCTCATTTGCAGAGGTACAGCAACCTCGGCTCGCGGACCGGTCTTACTTTTGAAAACCTTATGCCTCAGGGTAAAAGTGAGAACCCTGCCAATCAGGAGCAGTTTAGCCGTGCCTGTAAGGCAGCCGGGGAGTTTGCCGATGAGCCTGCCGGATGGCTGGTATTTTCCGGGCCCAGCGGCTGCGGTAAGACTCACTTAGCGGCGGCTATCGCCAACCGGTGTATCGAAAATAACCGCCCCGTTTTCTATATTAGCGTGCCTGACCTGCTCGACCACCTCCGCTCCACCTTCAGCCCGGACAGCGAGGTGCCTTATGACGAGTTCTTCGAGCAGGTGCGCAATACTCCGCTGCTGATTCTGGATGATTTGGGCGCTCAATCGAGCACTCCCTGGGCAAAGGAGAAGCTCGACCAGCTTTTGAACCACCGTTTCAGCAACCAGTTGCCGACGGTAATAGCCTCCATTATTCCTGTCGACGAGCAGGAGGAGAGGATACGGACCAGACTGATGGCTTCGGGTCTTTACCAGTTGTGCGCTTTCGACGAAAAGGCGTCGGCGGTACTGACCTATAGCTGGCCGCCGCAGTTCGAGCTACAGAAGAAAATGACCTTTGATACTTTCAAGAAGCGGGATAACCTGCCGGTTGAGGAACAGGAAAACCTGGACAGGGCACTTGATCTGGCGCTTGACTTCGCTAAATCGCCTGACGGCTGGCTGGTGTTTCAGGGAGATAACGGTTGCGGTAAGACGCACCTGGCGGCGGCAATCGTCAATTACCGCTACCAGCAGAAGCAACCGGCGCTTTTCATCGTCGTGCCGGACTTTCTCGACCACCTCCGCTCCACCTTCAGTCCGGAAAGCAAGATTTCCTATGACCACCTCTTTGAAAGCGTCAAGAACGCCCCGCTGCTCGTCCTCGACGACTTCGGCAAGCAGACGACGACACCCTGGGCGCAGGAGAAGCTCTACCAGGTTATTAACTACCGCTATAATGCCAAGCTGCCGACGGTAATTACGACCAACTGCTCCACGGATGAGCTGGACGGTCCGATACTTTCACGGTTTATACACCCCCAATTAAGCACGTTGTTTAACATAACGGCGCCGGACTACTGGGCCGGCCGGCACAGTCAGCGCGGCACGACGAGAAGCGGACAGAAGAGGCGCTAAAACTGCGTGTGGGAAGCAGAGGCTTGCACAGACTGGAGCATTTCTAGTAAGATGTGCTAGGCTTGGGGTATAAAGAAGACCTTATGATTAACAGTCCTGTTCTGGTGTTGAATCAAAGCTATGAGCCGCTTAACATCTGTCGCGTGCGGCGGGCGGTGGTGCTCATTTATCAAAACAAGGCGGAGATGCTGGAGAACGGTTCCGGCTTTATCCACTCGATTAGTCGTGATTTCCCGATACCATCGGTAATCCGGCTCGCCTCTATGGTAAGGCGACCGCACCGAGTTGACAGAAGGCTGACCCGGCTCGAAATATTCAAGCGTGACAGGTACATCTGCCAGTATTGCGGCAAAGAAGCCAAACAGCTTACCCTTGACCACGTTATTCCCCGTTACCGGGGAGGACAGCATACCTGGGAGAACGTTGTCAGTGCCTGCGTGTTCTGTAACCGGCGTAAGGCGGGCAGGACTCCCAGGGAAGCGGGGATGAAACTTATCAATGAACCCTCCAGGCCGCGCTTTACCGGGCTTTTCTACGTTCCCGCTCATCAAACTCAAATTCAGAACGAATGGCAAAAATACCTTTACCAGTAGCAGTTTTGCCATCCGGTTTCCCGATATCTCCGGTCTGCCTGCTAAGACCTCACCCCATTATCTATTCCTACCCGCTTGCCTACGCTGACCTGCACGCCGTCCCCTCTTCCGTTTAAGTTCCCCTTCCCCTTGAAAAAAAAACGGGGCGTCTAAGAGGGGCGAAGCCCCTCTTCACAAAAATTCTTCCCTCCCGATGCAATCGGGAGGGATACAGACCTGCCCGCCGTCCCGACTTTATCGGGGTTTTGACAGGCGGGGGATGGGGTTTTATAAATTATAAACGTCCCCTGATTAAAGCCGGATTTTATTAAGGGGATT
>CAZOUZ010000005.1:3935-22914 GCA_964583115.1 uncultured Dehalococcoidales bacterium | reverse complement strand
GATTTCATCTCGGGGCAGTACATCGTTATCGACGGCGGCAGTGTTATGGTATAGAGAATTAACCGACCTCTTGACAAAAGAAACGCCAGGTAATATAAGCTAGGTGGAAACTATAAGGAACTACGGAGGTTATAAATATGGCAGGTTATAAAAATCGCGTTCTGAGAGTCGACCTTTCAAATGGCACTCTTTCCGAGGAACCGCTTGAAAAAGCGCTTATCCAGGAATATATAGGCGGACGAGGCTTCGGCGTCAAACTTCTCTACGATGAGCTGAAACCGGGAACCGACCCCCTGGGTGAAGATAGCGAGATGATTTTCATCTCCGGACCCCTGGCGGGAACAAACGCCCAGTCCTTCAGCCGTTACAAGGTCTTCTTCAAATCACCGCTTACCGGCACTTACTTCAAGTCCTGCAGCGGCGGGCACATGGCTAAAGAAATGAAGTGTGCCGGCTTCGACGCCGTCATCATCAAGGGAAAATCCGACAAGCCGGTCTATCTCTGGATGCACGACGGCAAGTACGAGCTGAAAGACGCCGCTTACCTGTGGGGGCTGGACTGCGATGACACCCACACCCTTATCCGTGAAGAGCTGCACGACCCCAACATCAGGATGGGATGCATCGGCCCGGCCGGTGAGCACGGCGTAAAATATGCCGGAATATTCAGCGACCGCCGTGCCTGCGGCAGGGGCGGCGGCGGCACCGTTATGGGCGGCAAGAACCTGAAGGCGATTGCCTTCAGGGGACATCAGAAAGTTGAACTGGCTGACAAAGATGCTTTCGCCGCCGCAGTCAAGGAGCAAATAGCCGGCTACAAGGCTAACCCTATGTTCGCCAACTTTTCCAAGGCAGGAACCTGGATTCCCGAGGTTACAAACACGTTGGGTATGTACCCCACAAAGAACTTCAGGGAAGGAATGGTACCTAACTGGGAGGAATTGGAGAGTAGCGAGTACCTTAAATTATTGGTGCGCAAGACAGGCTGCTATAGCTGCATGGTACACTGCGGCAGCATTACCAAGATTGGGAGAACCAAGTATGCCGGAGCCTGGACTGAAGGACCGGAGTACGAGACAATCTGGGCATTCACCGGACCAATGGCGAAAGCCGACATCGGACTGACAATCGCCGCCGACAAGCTGTGCGACGACCTTGGGCTGGATACAATCTCCACCGGCAGCACTATCGGCTTTGCCTACGAGCTGTACGAGAAAGGCCTGATTACAAAGAAGGACACCGGCGGACTTGAGCTTACCTACGGCAACAGTGAGCCGGTTATGGAGCTGATAAGGCAGATTGCTTACCGCAAAGGTATCGGTGATTTGCTTGCCGAAGGCAGCCGTGAAGCAGCCCGCCGTATCGGCAAGGACGCCGAGCAGTACGCAATACAGGTAAAAGGGCTTGAACTGCCTGCCTACGACCCCCGCGGCGCCAAAGCCCACGGGCTCAACTTCCTAACCTGTCCGATAGGCGCCGACCACAACACCGGTTACGCTCCTCAGGAAATATTCGGAGCCCCGGTTCCTAAAGAATATGACCGCTTCACTCCTGAAGAAAAGGGAGAGCTTACAAAGTGGAACCAGGACGTGACCGCATTTCTGGAGACAGGAATTTTGTGCAGCTTCATGCCGTCAATGGGTATGCTCAGCGACGAGGTCTACGGTAAGCTCCTGGTCGGAGCAACCGGGGTAAAAGAGTTTGCCGACCCCGCCTATCTCTGGCATGTCGGAGAGAAAATATTCAATCTGGAACGGATGTTTAATGTCCGGGAAGGATTCGGCAAAAAGGATGATGCTTTCCCGAGGCGGATTACCGAGGAGTCTGTACCTGAGGGACCCGGAGCCGGGCAGGTCTTCGAACAAGAGAAGATGCTGACAGACTACTACCGGGCACGGGGATGGGATACAGAGACCGGTATTCCTACCGAAAAGAAACTGAAGGAACTCGGCCTGGGCTTCACCGCCGGTAAATAGTAACCGGTTAAACAGGAACGATGAATATTGAGGTGCTGTTCTTCGGTCAGCTCAGAGAGCTGACCGAAGTTCCCCGTGCGACTACCGCCGTTAAAGATAACGCCAGCCTGGCCGATTTAATGGAAAAACTGGGCGAGGTGTACGGGGCTGCTTTTCGCAACAAGGTTGAGAGTACACAGGGCTTGCGCATCCTTATAAACGGCAGGGAGTACGCCCTGCTGGGTGGTATGGCGGCACCCGTAAAAGAAGGCGATACGGTAGTGCTTTTACCTCCAATCGCCGGCGGGTGAGATATAGCCGGATTATAGCTGTAAAGGATAACTCTTTGAGTTATCCTTTACTTTTTTTGCCTGCCAAAAATTTTTTTAATAAACAATTCAGGCTCAAAAATAGGAAAATACGACCTCTCACTGGTTAAGAAGCGGTAAAACGGGGAAATAAGTGCTGAGCCGTGATAACCATACAGCCCGTCTATATAACAGCTAACCGGCGTCTATATAACAGCTACCCAAGTCGGCGTTAGACAAGGTCTCGGGAGCGTGTTACTATGAGCCAGCCTGTAATGGGTTATATTCAAAAGAAGGGAAGGGACATAAAATCTACAGGGAGGTAGAAAGTGATCTGAAGCGTTAAAGTAGACATATTGTGCGGGGTTTAATAATCTGTCTTTCAATCACCGGGTAGGCTTTTCCCTCTAACGGACACTGGTCGAATTACAGAAAAATTACCCAGGAACAATAATCATACCTGCAAAGGTTTCAGAATCGTCCGCCCAATTCCTTCTTCAAAATCCATCGGCCACGTACATTTCGTTCAAACTACCCCTGAAGTATAAACAATTCTCTTTCTGTGTCTACTTCCGTATTGACTCCGGGACTTATAGTGTCTACTTATGTGTATTTTCCCAGCTATTGAGATAGAAGATAGAGATATTATGCAAGTAATAAAAGAGCAAGAAATCACTATAGATAAACATCAAATACTGAGCCAGACTGGTTACGATGATGACTATGAGCCGTCAGCCAAAATCGGGACTCTGGTTGACGGTTCCATAGAGAATGACAAATAGGAGAGCTAAAGAGGAACAAATCCCCATCGTAATATGAGGGGTGCTTAAGAGGGGCGAAGCCCCCCGAACGATGAGAAAGGGGTATTTAAGAGGGGAGAAAGCCATTCCCCCTTTGTAAAAGGGGGAGCCTTGCCTTAAAGGTCATTCTGAGGAACGGAGTGACGAAGAATCTCGGGGTAGGGCAGGCAATATATATTATAACCACCACCCTGAGACCCTTCGCTACGCTCAGGGTGACATGGATGTACGACTTTTAGGGCAAAGCTAAAAGGGGGGAATAAGGGGGATTCTATAAATCCCTCTCGGTCTCCTTCCGACTTCATACGGAATCCTGTGTGAATGGAGTGAATCGGGACTTTACCAAAGGGAGAAATCAGAACTAGGGTTTTTATAAATAAACCACAGCGGCTTTAGCAAAAATATGCCGGAAAGGAGAAACTATGGTGTACGATAAAAGGCAGGAAAGAGTCCAGTGGATATACTCCTCGAAAGACAATAAGGAACTGTCTGAACGATACGACCAGTGGGCACAGGACTATGATACCGACCTTGACGAGGGGTTCGGCTGGCTGGGACCGCAGAAGGCTGTCGACTGTTTCGCCAGATACGTCCCCAGGGATGCCAGAATTCTGGACGCCGGAGCCGGCACCGGACTGGTGGGAGAACTATTAGCCAGACAGGGCTATAAAAACCTTACCGCCATGGACATCTCAGAGGGAATGCTTGAAGAAGCCCGGAGTAAAAACGTTTACCAGGAATTCCACCAGATGGTGATGGGAGAGCCGCTGGATTACGCCACCGATTCTTTCGATGGTATAATCAGTGTCGGCGTGCTTACCGTCGGGCATGCTCCGGCAAGCTCGTTCGACGAGCTTATCCGCATCACCAGGTCCGGCGGCCACATAGTATTCTCTCTCCGCCCCGATGTTTACCGTGACAGCGGTTTTAAAGAAAAGCAGGACGCTCTGGAGAAAGAAGGCAGGTGGAAGCTCGTCGAAGTAAGCGAGGAATTTCAGACTCTGCCGAAAGGTGAGCCGGACGTCTATCACCAGGACTGGATATACCAGGTAGTATAGTCCCGAAAACGGTATGGAAAAGCAGAAAGACCTGAGCTTCCTCATGTCTTTCGATTATTATATCACAGTCCTGAAAGCCATGTCAAGTTTTTGTGCGTAGGGGTTGTTCAAAACCATATAATACGCAGAAAGTCTCCTTTTCCCGGCTACTGTTCGGCTGCGAGTAGCTCGTGCGCCTTCTGGAGCCAGTCGGGTATATCTATCCCCTGGGGGCATTTCTCCAGGCACTCTCCGCACTCGATGCAGTTATCCGCCTGCTCTTCCGGCAGCGGCGTCATAGGTCCCTGGTAGCGCTGCCGTCCGCCCTGCAGGTCCTGGTACATAATGGCGTCGTTATATATGGTGAATATAGCCGGTATTGCCACCCCGTTCGGGCAGGGAAGACAGTATTCACAGCCGGTGCAGGGTATGGGGATTAAGCCGTGGTAAGCCGCACGAGCTTTGTCATAAAGGGCAAGCTCGTCAGCGGTGAGTATGCCCGGTCCGGAGCGGCCGGCAACAGCGACGTTTTCCACCACCTGCTCCATAGTGCTCATACCGCTCAGCACCACCGAGGTTTCCGGCTGGTCCCAGACCCAGAGGAGTCCCCATTCCGCCAGGCTGCGTTTCTCCGCAGCGGTATCCCATACTCTAGTTACCGCCTCCGGAGGCTGCTTCGTCAGCCTGCCCCCTCGCAGCGGCTCCATAACCACAATCGCCAGCCCTTTGCTTGCGGCATACTCCACCCCGCGCCTGCCCGCCTGAAAGTCCACATCCATAAAATTATACTGCACCTGGCTGAGTATCCAGTTATCGTAAGAATCTATAATCTCTTTGAATACCTCGTAGTCGTCGTGGAAGGAGAAGCCGAGATAATCGAAGTACCCCTTTGCCATCTTGTCCTCAGCCCAGTCCAGTATTCTAAATTCCTTTACTTTAGACCAGTTCATGGTATTCAGCCCGTGCAGCAGGTAGAAGTCGATTTTCCCGCCCTCCAGGCGTTCGAGCTGCTCGTTGAAAACCCGTTCGACGTCCTCCGCTCTCTCCAGCATCCGGCAGGGCATCTTTGTTGCCAGCTTCATCCTTTCCCGGTAGCCGTCCTTGAGCGCCTTATTGACAAGACGTTCGCTCTGCCCCATATGGTACGGATAGGCCGTATCCAGGTAATTCACCCCGTTATCGATGGCATAGCGTATCATCTTTATAGCCTCGTCCTCATCGATGTCTGCCGGGTCGGCGCTGGTGGTGGGCAGCCGCATGGCGCCGAAACCGAGCGCCGATACCTCCCAGTCCAGTCTCCCGAACTTGCGGTACTTCATCACTTTCCCTCCTTTTGTCTCCCGGTTGTTTTACGAAAGACCGGGTCGCTATATATTGGTTCTGCCGTAGATACCCACGGGCAAGCCCGTGGAACTTTATAATTCAAGCTTACCTGTCACCCTGAGTCCCGATTCGTCGGGACGAATGGTCTGAGATTCTTCGCTCCCGATTTCATCGGGGCTCAGAATGACTGTGTTTTCAATTTCGCTCGACGCCCTTCGGGTTATTAGATTTTACCCGCCCGCAG
The DNA here is from genome assembly GCA_964583115.1 of uncultured Dehalococcoidales bacterium. GTDB lineage: Bacteria > Chloroflexota > Dehalococcoidia > Dehalococcoidales > UBA2162 > CAYVOV01. Next base: position 17,247 of record CAZOUZ010000005.1, on the reverse strand, counting down.
GCCGACGATGTGATTAGCTACCTCGATAAAACCGTCGCCACAGGCAAGAGAGCTGATATATTCGGCAAGCTCCCGTACCGGCTCCACCTGCTCTGCCGGCAGCCTTGGATTAATTACCATGACGCTGTGCGGGAACAGCTCGAACAGCGAGATATCGGTAAGAGAATCTCCGAAGACCATGACCTTCTCCGGCGACAGGTCTCCGCCCTCTATCCGTCCCAGCAAGCTCATCAACGTTCTACCCTTGCTGGCACCTTCCTGGAGGAGATGGAGCATATAGCTGGAATCAAGCAGCTGAATATTTTCCAGGTGTTTTCTCAGTTCATCCGCCGCTATTCCGGAAGTCCGGAAGGCTACGTCAACCAGGCGGTCGTTATTATCTTCCTTTTCCTGCAGGGTGCCGGGAAACAGCTTCTTCAGTTTTTTCATGGCTTCCAGGGCCGGCTGGCGCGAGTAACCCAGGTCGACAAGCTTGCCCCCTGCCTTCAGCCTGGCAGACCCGCCGTTTTCAGCGATTATCGGGCCATCGGTGCCCGCAAACGAAGTCAGGTTTTCCAGCCTGGGAATCGTCCTGCCCGAGACAAGCCCGACAATGATGCCCTGCTCCCGAAGACGTGAAATAGCTTCGACAACCTCCGGACTGACATACTCGCCGGAGGTGAGCAGGGTGCCGTCAACATCGGTCATTATCAGCCGGATAGAGCCGGCTAACTCCGGAGTAATCTGGCGGTATGATTTTCCCATCTATACCTTTAGCTTAACCCGACAGGAAGCTACTGTCAAAAATATAATTTTGTCGGGACTCGGACGGAGGTGCTACAATCTTCACTGACCGACAGTAAAGATGAAACTCGAAGAGCTATTAGCCAACCGGCCGGCGGCACGCCATATTCCGGATGCCCGCTCACAAATCAGGCAGGGTCTCATTGACTCGGGGAAACGCCTGGTAATAATCGACGATGACCCGACGGGCGGGCAGACGACCCACGATGTCAGCGTATTTATGGACTGGTCAACGGAGACACTGCGCAAAGCAATCGCCTCCGGAGAGCCGGTCTTTTTTATCTCCACTAACTCCCGCAGCTTAAGTCCCGAGGAGGCAAAGACTGTCAGCCTGGAGGTAGGCGGCAACCTGCGGGAAGCGGCCCGCCTGGAGGGCGCCGAAGTTATTATTGCCTCCCGCAGTGACAGCACCCTGCGGGGCCACTTCCCTTACGAGGTAGATGCCCTGGCGGACGGTCTTGAGCAGGAGCTCGACGGCACAATCGTCGTCCCGGCTTTCTTCGAAGGCGGGAGATACACCGTTGACGATATCCAGTGGGTAGAGCAGGGCGGTGAGGTGGTTCCCGCCCACCAGACCGAATTTGCCCGCGACCCCGTCTTCGGTTTCAAGCACAGCGACCTGAAGGAGTGGATAGCCGAGAAAACGGAGGGCGCTATAAGACCCGGCGACGTCCGCTCAATATCTTTAAAATTGCTGCGGGAGGGCGGCCCGGAGGCGGTCGCCGAAACACTCTCCGGCGTCCGGAAGGGAATGCCGGTTATCGCCAACGCCGCCTGCTACGAAGACCTCGAAATTCTCGCCCTGGGTATTATCTCGGAGGAGGAAAAGGGCAGGAAATTCGCCTACCGCTGCGCCGCCTCATTCGTCAAGGCGCGCGGCGGCTTTTCAGACAGGGCGCTGCTGACCGGCAGGGACTTTTCCCTGGGCAGAGGACCGGGTCTGGTGGTGGTCGGTTCCTATGTCGACAGGACATCACGGCAGTTGAAAGAACTGCTCGACTCCGGGCTGGCGGACGGAATCGAAATCAGTGTCAGGAAACTCCAGAAAGAAGAGACAAGAGCTGCTGAAATAGAATCGACGGCGCAGTCGGTAAATGAAAAGCTGTCCTCCGGCATTACCGCTGTCCTCTATACCTCGCGGACGGTAGACCGTGCTTCGAACAAAAGCTTCCTTGAGACCGGCAGGACGGTAATCCTCTCACTGTGCGAAGTTATACGAAAAACTCGGCTCCGTCCGGACTACCTCGTGGCCAAGGGAGGCATCACCAGCATCGAGCTGGCGCGGGCAGCCCTCGATGTCAAGGAGGCGTCCGTGCTGGGACAGATAATAAACGGGACGCCGGTCTGGAAGCTGGGCAAAGAGTCCCGCTGGCCGGATATTCCCTACGTGGTATTCCCCGGCAACGTCGGCGATGATTACGCGCTGCGCCGGGTAATAGAAATCTTTCAGGCGAAAGACCCGTAAGGAAAAACCTACAGGTTCTTTACGCCGGGTACAAACGACCAGAAGATACCCTGCTTGATACTCCACTCCGTAAACGGCGTTCCGGAGAGAACCTGCTCCAGTTCAACCGACGTGTAGCTCGCCAGGGCAGAGCGGGTCGGCTCGTCGATACGTCTTATCGCAGCAGGCAGAATAAATGTCTGGGCGAACCTCATAACCCAGTAGAATAGCCGCGGGCTGTCCCTTCGCAGGTCGAAGAGCAGGAACCCGCCGCCCGGCTTCAGGACGCGGTGTATCTCACCCATTGCCTTTGCCGGTTCCGACCAGTGGTGCAGCGACAACGTGCTGACTATACAGTCCACCGAACCGTTTTCAAAGGGCAGCTCGTGTATATCTCCCTGGCGGAAACCGGCCCTGCTGCCGAAACCCAGCCCGGACAGATTATCGGCAGCTTTCTGCACCATCTCCCCGGCGATATCCACCCCGGTGACAGACAGTTGCGGGAACGCCTTCAGGATATCGGTTTCAAGATAGCCGGGACCGCAGCCGATATCCACCAGAGTCCCCTGAGGACGACATCTCCTTAACTCATTAATTACCAGCTTCCTCAGCAATCCGAACTGGGGCCAGCGGCTGATTTTATCGTAGTCTCTGGCTACTTCAATATCCTCGATAGCTTCGTCCGGGCTGGCAATGCGCACCGTATCGACACGGATACTCCCGATTACAAGAACCGCCAGTATTACCACGGCCAGTCCGGATATAATCCATACCCACATTAGTATCCTCGCTGCTTGTTGACGACTATGATTAACAGTTGTATTATCCTCTATGATACGGGATTAAAAGTCAAGAGATGGAAAGCCAAGCTGCGATAAACAATTATAGGAGGTATTATGGACAGAGTAAAAGGTAAAGTGGCAATCGTGACCGGCGCTGCTTCCGGAATAGGGAAAGCGGCAGCCCTGCTGCTGGCAAAGGAAGGCGCAAAAGTCGCCGTGACCGATATCACCGACGATGCCGGTAAAGCGGCCGTTGATGAGATTACCAGAAACGGCGGTGCCGCCGACTTCTGGCATATGAACGTCGCCGACGAAAAAGAGGTGGAGAAAGTCTTCGCCGATATTAATAACAAGTACGGTAAAATAAATATACTGGTCAATAACGCCGGCATTGCCGGTTCCCAGACACCCACCCACGAACTGCCGACCGAAGAGTGGAAAAGGGTCATAGATATAGACCTCAACGGTGTCTTCTACTGCACCAAGCATGTAATCAATTATATGAAGAAATCAGGCGGCGGAAGTATCGTTAATATGTCCTCTACGCTCGGTCTTATCGGCGGCTCTGATATCGCCTACCACGCCGCTAAAGGCGGTGTCCGCCTGATGACAAAATCGGATGCCACCGTCTATGCCCCCGATAATATCAGGGTCAACTCGATTCACCCCGGCTATATCCTGACTCCACTTCTCCGGAGTGTGGCGGAGGGTTCTTCGGATGACGTAGAGGCATTCTTCCAGGACTTCAGGGATAGAATCCCGATGGGACGCCTCGGCGAGCCGGAAGATGTTGCCAGGACCATACTCTGGCTGGCATCCGACGATTCCGACTACATCACCGGCATCGAGGTGATAGTGGACGGGGGATTCATCCTCCAGTAGAGTTATCCTGGCTCACCGGCAAAGAGACACGCTGAGAACAAATCACGGGGCTTGTCCGCTCATTTAAGAGCCGCAAGCCCCGTTCGGTGCTATAAATCTGTATCTTGGCGGCTTATGCCGGAGCAATCGCCTGGGCAGGGCACCACCACTCCTCGGAGACACAGACTCCGCAGTCGGTACACTTCCCCTCGTCGATTCTCGCCGTATAAAGTACCAGTCCGTCGCTCTCGGTGACCTCATCATCCACCACTATCGCCCCCTCGGGACACCCCTTTACACATATACCGCACTTCAGACATTTCTCTTCATTTATTTTATAAGCCACGCTGACCTCCTTTACATAAAACAATTATCCGGCATAAACCGCGCTAATCGTAACCTTCGTCCTTCCACCTCGACCAGTCTATTTTCTCCCTCACTTCCTTGGGCAATACCTGCCGGAAGGACTTTTCGGTATGCGATGGTCCCTGGTTGACCTCGATGAATATCCAGGGCCTCGTTGTCTTGAGAGGTCTCCACGGAGAGTGAATGAAATTCGGCGGGATATAGATGCATGTCGTCCTGGTAATTACGTGCCTTTCCAGCTCCGGCCCCATATGCATCTCGACCTCGGCGCCGAGGTCCATCGGGTCGTCCGGGTTCGTCCCGATGTGAAACAGCAGTTCGGCATCCTTGTGGATATGCGGCGGGTGTCCGGCGAGAGGGTAATCGCCGAGCGGAGCCTCGAAACCGGGCATTATCCAGTGGACCAGGTAAAAGAAGCTTCCCTTGGCAACACTGTCTTCCATACGCGACATAACCGGGCGGCGCTCATTCGGCCATAGTGCCGGGTCATACTCGACGAAGTACTTCCCGTATTTTGTTTCAGCCATTTTCTCGTATCTCCTTTCGCTACCTTATTTTTTTACGGTGTCCCCAATTAAACCAGAATTTAACCGGCAATTCAACAATACTTCCAGGCGTGAAACTGGAATTAAAGCAACTATTTTGCTATATTGAGTGCCGTGATATAAAACCGGGTTTAGAGGGAGGCAGACTATGACAGCAAAGAAAGCTCTTCTCCTTGCCAGGATGGACCCTCCGGCAAAGAGGGAGACCGAATGGAACAAATGGTATAATCAGAGGCATGTTGCCGACCGCGTAACGATACCGGGCTTTCTCTCCGCCCGCCGCTTCACCAAGATAGAGGGGCTGCCCAGGGAATACGCCACTCCGGGGGAGGCTAAATACCTGGCGCTTTATGACCTGACCGGACTGAAGGTGCTCAGGGACAGGCCCTACGCCAGCCTGCGCGAAAAAGAGTTCGCCCTGCCCCCGGACAGCTACGAAACGCAAATCTACAGGCTGCCGAAATTCACCCGCGGCATCTACGAGCAGATATACCCCGAAAGTGGAGAATACAAAATTCCTGATGCCGGGCTGGTCTTTCTCGTCGGGCACGAGGTACCCGGAAACAGGCACCGGGAATTCAATGCCTGGTATAACACCGAACACATCCCGGCACTGCTCTCGGTCCCCGGTTTTATCTCCGTCCGCCGTTTCCTGCTTAACCGGCGCCAGATGCCGCCGATAACCGATAGGGGCGGCACCGCCCCGAGATACCTGACCATCTGGGACATCGCGAGCAAAGAGGTGCTTGAAAGCGACGCCTTTGTAAAGGCGGCAAGGTCGCCCTGGACGGACTGGGTGCGGAGCTGGTATACCCGGAAACTCTGCACCCTCTACGAGCAAATCTACCCGTAAGACTAATTTCTATACCGGCACTATCCGCAGTTACAGTAAGAACAACAGTAAAAGCCTGGCTCTCAAGCCAGGCTTTTTATGGCGCAATCAGGATAATACAGGTAACGGCGGTTTAAGAAAAACAGCCGAGCTGGCAGCCGGCTATCTTAATGCCCAGTCTGTTCGCCATATCGCCGAATATTCTGGGACTGACACCGTGTTTTTCAGCCAGTTTAAACGCCACGGGGCAGAGGAGCTTTTCATCAACAAGGGACGCCCTCAAATCCTCTTCCAGCACCCGCTCTTTTTCAGCGCTCAGTGCGGACTCGTCAGCCATTGTTATCCTCCCGAAAAATATAATTTCCCATCCCGGGGAATTCTGCAAATCTCCCTACAGCTATGATATTACATGGGCTCAGCCAATGCAAATGACTATACGGGGTACACCCGCCCGGAATTGACAAATCCCCCCGAAGGGGCTTAAACTCTAGTTTCGGCGTCAGGTTAAATTTCCCATCACTTAATCGAGGAGGAAGACAATGCCCACAGCAAAAGTCGGCGATATCAATATGTATTACGAAATTCACGGGGAAGGCGAGCCGCTGGTCCTGATAATGGGACTCGGCGGTGATACCACCAGGTGGTTCCGTATACTGCCGGTGCTGGCAAAAGAGTACCGCGTTATTGCCTTTGACAACCGGGGTGCCGGCCGTACCGATAAACCGGATATAACCTACACGATGGAGATGATGTCGGACGATATTGCCGGGCTGCTCGATGTCATCGGTATCGACGCCGCTCACACCTTCGGGATTTCCCTGGGCGGGATGATAGCCCAGAACTACGCCCTGCGCCATCCCGGAAGAATCATCAGCGTCATCCTGGGCTGCACCCGTTGCGGAGGACCGCACAGCATATCGGATGATTCCGAGGCAAGCAGTGCCCTTAACCCCGAGCTTATCGATTTGCTCAGCCCCGAAGAGAGGGCGAGAGCAATGCTCCCCTTCCTCTGGAGCCAGGAGTTTATCGACAATAACCCCGAACTGGTTGAAGAGCAAATCGCCATGAGCAAGGAAAATCTCATCGACCCTGCAGGCTACACCCACCAGCTTGAGGCGGCAAACAGCCACAACACCTATGACCGTCTGCCGGAAATCAAACCGCCGACCCTGGTTATCGCCGGAGACGCCGACCGTCTAATCCCGGTGGAGAACTCGCGGATTATTGCTTCCAGAATCCCCGGCGCCGAGCTTGTTATCCTTGAAAAGATGGGGCACGGCTTCTACACCGAGGCGCTGGACGAGACCAGCCGGATAATAATGGACTTTATGAAACGCAACAGCCCTTCCCGCCGATAGGTAGCTGTAGTCCGCACCGAAGGATAAAATGTCCATACCCTTGAGACCGTTAAGCTGGTATAAAAAATTAGCCTCCAGAAAAGGCAGGCTCAAAGCCGGAGCGTTTCTTGTCGAAGGGGACAGGGCAATCAGCCAGGTAATCGGTAGTCGCCCGGAAGAAATAATCGAGATTCTGGCCATCGAAGGACCGCCTCCGGCATACCGCGGCTACCCGGTGAGGTCGGTTACGGAAAGCCAGTTCCGCTCCATAAGTCAGACAAAGACACCGCAGGGGACTGCGGCGATTGTACGCCTGCCGCTGGAGATTTACTCCGCTGACCTGCCCGGAGATATTAGCGGAAAAGTCCTGCTGCTGGAAGACGTCCAGGACCCCGGCAACATCGGCACCCTTATCCGCACCGCCGCCGCCTTCGATTACTCGGGAGTAATAATGACCGAAAGCTGCGCCGACCCACTATCACCGAAATGCGTCCAGGCAACCGCCGGTACGGTTTTATCTCTGTGGCTGAGGAGGACGGACCGCTACCTCGAGCTTGCCGCAGACCTGAAAAAGGACGGCTATCCCCTGATTGCCGCCGACCTTAACGGCAACGCAGAGCCGGAGGTCCTTTACCGGAAGGAAAAATTGCTGCTGGCGCTGGGAAACGAAGCCGCCGGTCTTTCGGCGGCGCTTCTCGAGGCGGCTGATTACAGAATAAGGGTTCCCACTGTCCGGGAAAAAGCGGAATCGCTCAATGTGGCGGCCTGCGGCGCAATCTGTATGTATTTAAGCTCGCTTCAGCACCCGGGTGAAGTTTAAGGAAGAATAACGTCTATTTGCCCCCGTTGAATAGTCTGTCCTTCCCCCGGTTCCAGAAATGAGTAAACAAACCTGAGTTTCTCCAGCACGGCATACTCGGGAAACGGAAAAGAAAACTTCACCTCTGTCTCACCAAAATAACTTTCACAACTGCTTCCCACTTCAGAAGGCATAAACGGGCTTACATTGACTTCAAACAGTGTGCATTCATTGTTATCAGTATCGACCAGAACGCACTTCTCTGGCATTGCCACACAAATATCCTGCATGGGAACAACGGTAAGATGAAAAACAACACGGTCAACCCCCTCATCAGGTTTCAGAGGCCGCACCCCATAGCTTCCCTCAAACCTGGGAATGTCTCCGCTAACTCTCTCAAGGTTATCTACCACGATTCTGAGTCGACCATCAGACCCTGTCGCTAGTTGTGCAGTTTCCTCCTTTTCCTCTGCCACTACCTCCTCTTCTTCCTCTACCGCTATCTCCTCCTCCTGCGCTCCGCCACAAGCACCCGCTCCCATTCCCATCAGCAAGACTAACCCCGCTAACAGTGATACAGCTAAAATGCGTATTCTTCTCATCTTCCAAATCCCCCTTCCGGCGACATCATAATAATACACGGAGATAGACGATGCAACTTCAGGAGGGGAATGTCCAGCAGGGAAAAAGCAATCCCTTCAGGCGCCGGCTCCGCTCAACAAGATGCAGATAGGTTGCAATCCAATCCTCATAGAGATTGGACGCTGCCCTTCCTCTTGATTAAACCCACCAGCAGCGATGCCAGGAACATCAACAGTGCTGCCACAAGGAAAGCCATGAAGTAGCTGCCCTCGGCATCATGGACCAGGCCACCCAGCATCGCGCCGATAGCAGCCCCTATTCCGAAACTGATTTCCAGTATGCCGAAAATCGTCCCGATTTGGGTTAACCCGAATACATCGCCGATTAAGGCGCCCATGGCGGAGGCAAATCCGCTGTAGACGAATCCGTAAACCACGGCAAAACAATAGAACATCCATAGTTCCTGTGACCACATCACCCATAGCATGGCACCGGCCTGGAGCAGGGCGCCGACGATGCCGGTTAGCTTTCTACCCGCTCTGTCCGAGACCATGCCCATAAGAATCCTGCCCGCTATGGCACTCACGCCGAACAGGCTAACCGCCCCCGCTGCTTCACCGGGCGAAAACCCCGCATCCAGAATGTGGGGGACGAGATGGGTAAATACCAGAAACAAGCAGCAGCCAAAAAAGAGCCATATAAAGATGATAAACCAGAAGCTCCTGCCGCTGATTATCTGCCACAGAGGGAGGGGAGTCTGAAGGATAATTTGACTATCGCCCTGATTGTCGGTTGAATTGCGCCTTTCACCATCAACCGATGCTCCTACATCACCCGGCCCTGTTTTTAATGACATGGACAGGGGGAGGACAATTACCCAGGCAATCAGCCCCAGGACTATGTAAGCCGTACGCCAGTCAAAGTTCACAATGAGATAGGTGGCTAACGGCGCCATAACTGCCATCCCCAGTCCGGAACCCGCACCGGAAATACCCAGAGCCAGGCCGCGTTTTCTATTGAACCACCTGGAAACTGCCGCCGTCGGCACGACGTAGACGGCACCGGTGCCCATTGACAATAAAAGGCTATAGGTTATGAATAGCTGCCATGCAGACCCGGTCCGGCTCGTCAGCAGCAGGCTGACCCCGGTGAACAGGCCCATAAGAAAAATGACTTTCCTTGGCCCGTATTTATCAAGGGCATACCCGGCTCCGAAGGAAACGATACCGGCAAGAATCATATTGGCTGAAGAGATAGCCGATGTTGCAGTCCGCGTCAGGTTGAATTCGCTCTCTATCGATTTGAAAAAGATACCATAGGACTGTATCGTACCGTAAAGCACGGTGCTGATAACAAGAAGGGCAATTACAACTACCCAGCCATAGAACAGCTGGTCCTTGAACCTGAACATAGATGTCTTCATAAAATAAACCGGCTCCCCTGATTTCAGCAGTCTTAAACGATATCAGCGTGGTAGTCCTGGAGGGATTTTACCATTGCTTTGTTTGTCCGGGATACGGCGATACCTTTCGCCGCCGCTTCCGAGGCGGCAAGAGTGGTGATATAGGGCACTTTATGCTTGATTGCCGTCTTTCGTATATACGAATCGTCATACTGGCTCAGTTTACCGGCCGGCGTATTGATTACCAGATTAATCTCGCCGTTCATTATGGCATCGGCAATATTAGGTCTCCCCTCGTGCATCTTCAATATCGGCTCGGTCTTAACTCCCCTGCCGGACAGGAACTCGTGCGTACCCTGTGTCGCCCTGATAGCGAAACCGAGCTGCTCGAATTTTTTGGCTACCTCATACACGGCGGGGCGGTCTTTCTCACTGACCGTAATCAGCACGGTGCCTTCCAGGGGTAGTGTCTGCTGGGCAGCTTCCTCGGCTTTGTAGTAGGCAAGACCATAGGAATCGGCAATGCCGAGCACCTCGCCGGTAGAGCGCATCTCGGGTCCCAGAAGCGGGTCGACCTCGGGGAACATATTAAAAGGGAAGACCGCCTCTTTTACGCCGAAGTGCGGTATAGCGTGCCGCTTCAGGCCGAGGTCTGCCAGGTCCTTACCGAGCATAAGCTGGGTGGCTATTCTTGCCATTGAAACGTTACAGACCTTCGAGACCAGCGGCACTGTCCGCGACGCTCTCGGATTTGCTTCGAGCACATACACCCTGTTGTCGTAGATGGCGTACTGCATGTTCATCAGCCCGACCACATTAAGCTCGCGGGCTATCTGCCTGGTATATTCCTCTATTGTATCGATATGCTCCTGCGCCAGGCTGACCGGCGGAATAACGCAGGCGGAATCGCCGGAGTGTATTCCGGCAAACTCTATATGCTCCATTACCGCCGGGACGAAAGTATCCTTCCCGTTTGAAACGGCGTCAGCCTCGGCTTCAATGGCGTTTTCCAGGAACTTGTCAATCAGGATAGGGCGGTCGGGCGTAACGCCGACTGCCGCCTCCAGGTACTGCCTGAGCATTTCCTCATCATAGACCACCTCCATACCGCGCCCGCCCAGCACATACGAAGGCCTGACCATCAGCGGGTAGCCGATACGCTGCGCAACTACCAGCGCTTCGTCCAGGTTGCTTGCCATTCCGGACTCGGGCATCGGAATGCCGAGCCGCTCCATCTGGTGGCGAAAGCGGTCCCTGTCCTCGGCAAGGTCTATCATTTCCGGAGAAGTGCCCAGGATTTTAACCCCTGCCTCGGCGAGTTCACCGGCGATGTTGAGCGGAGTCTGCCCGCCGAACTGGATGATAACGCCCTCCGGTTTTTCCTTTTCATAGATACTGAGCACGTCCTCCACCGTCAAAGGCTCGAAATACAGCTTGTCGGAGGTATCATAGTCGGTAGAGACCGTCTCGGGATTACAGTTCACCATTATCGTTTCGTACCCTTCGTCGCGCAGCGCAAATGCGGCGTGGACGCAGCAGTAGTCGAACTCGATACCCTGTCCGATACGGTTCGGCCCTCCGCCCAGCACCATAACCTTTTTCCGGTCACTGCTCCCGGTCAGGTCCGGCGCATTATAGGTGGAATAGTAATAGGCGGCATCCTCGACGCCGCTGACCGGCACCGGCTCCCAGCTTTCGACCAGCCCGAGTCCTATTCGCTTCCGGCGGATATCTTTCTCCGGGACGCCGAGCAGCCCGGCAAGATAAAGGTCGGCAAAGCCGTCTTTCTTCGCCCTTACCAGCAAATCGTCCGGCAGAGCTTTTCCTTTGTAACCGAGTACCTCTTCCTCCAGTTCGACAAGCTCTTTCATCTGCTGTATAAACCAGGGTTTTATGTATGTTCTCTCGTAGAGTTCTTGCACGTCAGCGCCTTTCCGCAGCGCCTCGTACATGATGAACTGCCGCTCGCTGGTCGGCTCTTTAAGCATCGCCATCAGCTCATCCGGCGATTTCTTATTAAAGTCCCTGGCAAAGCCCAACCCGTAGCGCCCGTTCTCCAGGGAACGGATTGCCTTCTGCAGGGCTTCCTTGTAGTTCTTGCCGATACTCATAACCTCGCCGACGGCGCGCATCTGGGTGCCGAGCCTGTCCTGGGCATCACGGAACTTCTCAAAAGCCCAGCGGGCGAACTTGACCACCACGTAGTCGCCCGAGGGAGTATATTTCTCCAGAGTGCCGTCACGCCAGTAGGGGATTTCGTCGAGAGTCAGCCCCGATGCCAGCTTGGAGGATACCAGCGCAATGGGAAAGCCAGTAGCCTTGGAAGCGAGTGCCGAAGAACGCGAGGTCCTGGGATTTATCTCAATAACCACCACCCGCCCCGTGTTTGGGTCGTGGGCAAACTGGATGTTGGTGCCGCCTATCACCTTTATCGCCTCGACAATGCGGTAGGAGTATTCCTGGAGGCGCTCCTGCAATTTCTCATCGATAGTCAGCATCGGAGCGGTGCAGTAAGAATCGCCGGTATGGACGCCCATTGCGTCGACATTCTCGATAAAGCACACCGTAATCATCTGGTTCCTGGCATCACGCACCACCTCAAGCTCAAGTTCCTCCCAGCCCAGCACCGATTCTTCGATAAGCACCTGGCCTATCAGGCTGGCGGCAATACCCCTGCTGGCTACGGTACGCAGCTCTTCGACGTTGTAGACCAGTCCCCCACCTGTGCCGCCCATCGTATAGGCGGGGCGGACAACCACCGGATAACCCAGCCCGGCAGCCACCTTTTCAGCGTCCTCGACACTGTAGACCGCCTCGCTCTCCGGCATTTCTATGCCCAGGTTGTTCATCGTTTTCTTGAATTCGATCCGGTCTTCACCCCGTATAATGGCGTCCACCTCGACGCCGATAACCTTCACCCCGTATTTTTCCAGCACTCCGGCGCGCGCCAGCTCGGCACTGAGATTAAGCCCTGTCTGTCCGCCCAGGTTCGGCAGCAGAGCGTCAGGCTTCTCCTTCTCTATAATTCTCACCATTGTGTCGAAGTTAAGCGGCTCGATATAGGTGATATCCGCCATCCCGGGGTCGGTCATTATCGTGGCGGGATTTGAATTCACCAGGACGATTTCATAGCCCAGACCACGGAGCGCCTTGCAGGCCTGAGTCCCCGAATAATCGAATTCACATGCCTGCCCGATTACAATCGGCCCTGACCCGATAATCATTACTTTCTTAATGTCTTCTCTCTTAGGCATGCACTTCTCCTGCTGTATTTATTCGAATTCCCGGTGCAGCCCACCGCGTCCGGCGGTGACTCACCACCCGGCAGTCCTATGGTGCGGCGCAGTGAAACGGCTTGATGAGGTGTTCATCTATATCGGCTTCACTGGTCACGGTTTTTAAAAAGGGTTTCAGTGCGGAGACAAGTTCCGGAGTCGGGTCGGAAAGCCCCTCCTTGAGCCTGATAAGGTCGTCAAGCGATATCAAGTCTGATTTTTCGCTTCGCTGAAGACTGACCCTTGAAATCCGGGCTAATATATAGCTGTACGCCTTCTTTCGATTTTCGAGCCTGTCTTTCAA
>CAZOUZ010000005.1:0-3835 GCA_964583115.1 uncultured Dehalococcoidales bacterium | reverse complement strand
GAAGGAGGACAAACAGAGATGAGACTATCCGGAAAGATGTCGCAACTGGGTTCCGAGTCGGCGTTCAAAGTCCTTGCTCAGGCACAGGCTCTTGAAGCCAGGGGGATGGATGTGGTTCATCTGGAAATCGGGGAGCCTGATTTCTCTACACCCGAGAACATCTGTGCGGCTGCCACCGAGGCACTGGAGAATGGCTATACCCGCTACTGTAACTCGCAGGGACTGCCTCCATTGCGTGCTGAAATCGCAAAAGAGCTAGAAAGGACACTCGGTATCCCGGTAGACCCGGAGTGCGTCATCGTGACCCCCGGAGCCAAACCTGTTATGTTCTACTCCATCCTGGCGCTGCTGGAGGAAGGCGACGAGGTAATATACCCTAACCCTTCTTTCCCGATTTATGAATCGATGATTAAATTCACCGGGGCTAAAGCCGTGCCTGTCCGGCTTTACGAGGAAAAAGATTTTCGTTTTGACATAGCTGAACTGAAGGCCGGTGTTACGGCTCGTACCAGGCTTATTATCCTGAACTCACCTCACAATCCGACCGGCAGCGTTCTGGAGATGGAAGACCTCCAGGCTATCGCCGATGTTGCCGGTGAGTATGATATTACCGTCCTCTCCGACGAAATTTATGAGCACTTTATCTATGAGGGAAAGCACCACAGTATTGCCAGCCTGCCCGGTATGCTGGACAGGACGATTCTGGTAAACGGCTTTTCCAAGAGCTATGCAATGACCGGCTGGCGGTTGGGCTACGGCGTGGTACCGGAGGAGATGGTCGACCCCATAGTGCGCCTGATTATAAACAGCGTCTCCTGCACTACGCCGTTTATCCAGCACGCCGGTATCGAGGCGCTGACCGGACCACAGGACAGCCTGCTTCAGATGGTAGCTGAATTCAAAAAGCGGCGCGACCTGATTGTTGGCGGACTGAATGCCATACCGGGTATAAGCTGCCGCCTTCCCGGGGGAGCCTTCTATGCGTTTGCCAATATCACAAAGCTGGGGATGAGCTGCCAGCAACTGGCTGATTATCTCCTGAACGAAGCCGGAGTAGCCACGCTGGCCGGCACGGGTTTCGGCGAGTACGGCGAAGGCTATATCAGGCTGTCCTACGCCACCTCGCTGGAAAATATCGAAGAGGCTTTGCGGAGGATTGAAACCGCGGTATCGAAGCTTGCAGCCTAGCTCCTTGGCTCTATAAAATATGGGTACCATTCGGTTTTAGTTGATGATGCTATTACTAGCCGTCAGTACTGAGTTATATATGATTATCGTTCAACCCCATCCCTCTGTATTTATCTATTCCCGCCCGCCGCCCTTTAAGGAAAAGAGGGGCTTCGCCCCTCTTAAACACCTCGTATTCATTGTCCGGCAGACTATGCCCTCTTAGTCCACATCAGAACAGACCTGCTCTACATGCCTGGAACCTTCGCTGGTTGCCGTTGAGATACTTTTAAGGCAGTCCTATATCTTCACTACAGAAAGATTTTCGTGGCATGACAAGCCTTTTTAGAGTTTCCCCCTCTCCTTGATAAGGAGAGGGGGATTAAGGGGGTGAGGTTAACCAGAATTAAAGGGATAAGTTACTGGCAGTGACAGTCTAATCAACCAGATACAAACAGAACATTTATGTGTCGGCACTGACAAGCGGCTGGTGCCTATTTCTCCTCTATGGTAATCCGCTCTATAACGTCGCCGTTGGCGATTTTCTCCAGAACGCTCATCCCGTACTTTAGCAGGCCGAATACGGAGTGGTGGCCGTCGAGGTGGGGCTGAGGGGCATAGGTAATGAAAAACTGCGAGCCGTTGGTATTGGGACCGGCATTTGCCATCGACAGCGCCCCGGTAACGTGGGTATGCCTGGTAAACTCATCGGCGAAGTTGTAGCCGGGACCGCCCCTTCCTGTCCCGGTGGGGTCTCCTGCCTGTGCCATGAAGTCTGGGATAACGCGGTGGAATGTCGTGCCGTCATAGTAGCCGTCACGTGCCAGGAATACGAAGTTGTTCACCGTCACCGGGACGTCGGCGGCGAACAACTCTAAAATAATGCTTCCTTTTGCCGTATCGATGGTGGCGGTGTACTCCTTATCGGTATCGATTGTCATCGGCGGCGGTGCCGAATAAGCCATAGTGTTTTCTCCTTCCTTAATGAATTGTTTTTATAAATATTGTCCTCTAATGAGAGTACTGAAATAACCTTAATCAATATGTATCCCCCTTTTGCAAAGGGGGATTAAGGGGGATTTTAAATCCCTCTCGCTCTCCCTTTACGAAAGGGAGAAATTTGAGCTCAGAAGAATCCCGCTCCATTTTTTCAGCAGCCCAGTTAATGTCATTGTGAGCCCCGGTTTTATCGGGGCGAAGCAATCTCTATAGATTATTACGTCGTCCCGATTTTATCTGGACTCCTCATAATGACAGTTTAATTAACCAAATGCAAACAATACCATTCATAATGCTAAACCCGCTTGCCTTTGAAGGCGGTAGGGCGGAACGAACCCAGCTTCACCTCGCCCGAAATCTCGTCTTCGTCAACGGTAGCATCGACTTCGAGATGCATCTCTCCTACCGGACTCTGAAGGGTTACCAGGAAGGAAATTTCGTCCCCGCTTACCCTGCCCCCGCTGAACCCCTGCTTCCCGAAGTACCCGTCTATGGTACCGTTCAGGACTCTGCCTACGGTCACGAGGGTGAGGGTGACAGACTGCGGGCCCACAGCCGTAGCCAGCTCGACTTCATACGTGCCGTCAATCGCCATCTATCTACGTCCTTCCCGGATTAATATCAATGATGATTGCCCATTTTAAATCAGAAAAGGGGCGGTTAGCAATGCGGGGCTTGCAAAAAGTGAAAACAGGGAATAAAAAAACTGGCTCCCCGAGCAGGACTCGAACCTGTAACCTGGCGGTTATGCGATGCCTAATCTCTATTTACTTGAGACGTCAGCGCGACATTTATAACCGGTGGCTTCTTTGACCTATCCGGCTTGAGAACGAACGTCTTCGGGTAATCCTTAAGTAAAGACTGAAGGCGTTTATGACCATATGTCCGGGGGTCAAACGCCGGGTCTAACTGGTGCAGGGCATTACCCATCGCTGCTAAAGACACCCATTCCTCCTCCTTGGCGGCCATCTCAAATCCCTGAATCAGCATTGGCAAAATGCTGCCAGCGTCCTTCTCATCTTTCTCAACTGTCTCGTCTTTCTTCTTCTTCCTTGTAGCACGCCTTTCAGGTTTCTCGGTCATGACAAGGTTTTCACAGTATATGAACTGGTTACACGCGTTTCTAAATGATTCAGGAGTCTTCTTCTCACCCACTCCAATGACGAAAAGGCCTCCTTCTCGAATCCTTGTTGCCAACCTGGTATAGTCGCTGTCACTAGAAACGATACAGAACCCCTGCAAGTCATTAGTATGTAGCAAGTCCATTGCGTCTATTATCATCGCGCTATCTGTAGCGTTCTTTCCGGTTGTATACATGAACTGCTGCATAGGCTGAACCGCTTGCTTGGGGAGCGAATCCTTCCACTGGTTCATTCTTGCTGAAGTCCAGTCGCCATATATACGCTTAATGGTAATCAGGCCAAACTTACTGACTTCAGCAAAGATTTGGGGAAGAAGGGATGCCTGCGCATTATCCCCGTCAATAAGAACTGCGAATTTCTGTTGCCCTGTTTGTTCCTCCATTACCTGCCTCCTGTGAAAAAAAGTCAATCCCACTGCTTACAAATCTCTTGTTATACGACATAATAATACTAAGGGGGAGAAAATGCAAGAGAGAATGGCAGAAGTGGACAATGAAAAGGAATAGGCTGGGGAGAAATTGGCTCCC
>CAZOUZ010000004.1:16463-26120 GCA_964583115.1 uncultured Dehalococcoidales bacterium | reverse complement strand
CGTCTCCCAGAGCTGCTCGGCGCTCATCTCGCCCAGGCCCTTGTAGCGCTGGACTCCGACGTTTCTGGCACCCTTGAACTTCTGAAGCGCCTCGTCTTTTTCCTGCTCCGAATAGGCCCATTCCTGGTTTTTGCCGGAGGCTACTTTGTAAAGCGGCGGCTGAGCGATGTAGAGGTGGTCGTTGTCTATCAGCGCTGCCATGTGGCGGAAGAAGAAGGTGAGTAAAAGGGTGCGGATGTGAGACCCGTCAACGTCGGCATCGGTCATCAGGATAACCCGGTGATAACGCAGCTTTGAAAGGTCGAGGTCATCGTCAATACCGGCTCCCAGGGCGGTGATGATTGCCCGGATTTCTGCATGTCCCAGCATTTTGTCCGAGGCAGCCTTCTCCACGTTGAGGATTTTGCCCCGCAGCGGCAGTATAGCCTGGAAGCGGGGGTTTCTGCCCTGCTTTGCCGAGCCGCCGGCCGAGTCTCCCTCGACCAGATACAGTTCACAGAGGGAAGGCTCTTTTTCCGAACAGTCAGCCAGTTTACCGGGCAGGGTGGCTGAGAGCAGGTTGGTCTTCTTTACAATCAGGTCGCGCGCCTTCCTGGCGGCTTCCCTTGCCCTGGCGGCGAGGAGACACTTTTCCACGATTCTTTTGAGGTCGTCAGGGTGCTCCTCGAAGTGGAGCGATAAGCCTTCCCCGACCACGCTCTCAACTATCCCCTTTGTTTCGGGGTTGCCCAGTTTTGCCTTGGTCTGCCCCTCGAACTGCGGGTCGGTCAGCTTGACGCTTATAACGGCGGCGAGACCTTCCCTGACATCCTCGCCGGTAAGGTTGGGTTCGTCCTCCTTGAGGAGCTTGTTCCTGTGGGCGTAGTCGTTCAGGACGCGGGTAAGCGCCGTGCGGAAGCCGGTAAGGTGACTGCCGCCGTCGGCGGTATTTACGCAGTTGGCGAAGCTGAAAACAGACTCGCTGAACCCGTCGTTGTACTGGAGCGAGGCTTCGACCAGGGTGCTGTTTACCGCTTTCGATATGTATATTGGCTGGCGGTGGCGGATATCCCGGTTGCGGTTGAGGTGGCGGACAAAGCTGCTGATACCGCCCTCGAAGTAGAAAGTCTTCTCGTTGTCCGTCCTTTCATCTTTTATATATATCTCAAGTCCCTTGTTCAGGTAAGCCATCTCCCGGAACCGCTCGGTAAGCGCCTTGAAGTCGTAACTTGCCTTGTCGAATATCTCCTCGTCGGCAAGGAAGGAGGTGGTGGTGCCGATGCTGCCGGCTTCGCCGACTACGGTTACCTCGCCCTGTGGTATGCCCTGCTTGTATTTCTGCTGGTAAATCTTGCCGTCCCGCCTGACATCAACCTGGAGCCAGGCGGAAAGAGCGTTCACTACCGAAGCGCCCACTCCGTGCAGCCCGCCGGATACCTGGTAGGTCTTGCCGCCGAACTTCGCCCCGGCGTGCAGAACGGTCATTACCGTCTCCAGGGCGGAGACTTTGGTCGTGGAGTGGATATCTACCGGAATACCGCGCCCGTTGTCTTCTACGGTTACGGAATTGTCCTCGTGGATGGTGACGGTGATTTTATCGCAGTAGCCGGCCATTGCTTCGTCAATGCTGTTGTAGGTGATTTCATAAACAAGGTGCTGTAGTCCGCGCTGGTCGGTGCTGCCGATATACATTCCAGGCCGCAGGCGGACCGCTTCCCGCCCGCCCAGGACATGAATATCCTCGGCAGTATAATCACTGTTATTTTTTTTCGCAGGTTTGGTAGTCTTGTCTTTGGCCATAGTCGGTCTTAGTTACCTCCTCTGTGGTGAAGATGGAGAAAGCAAAACGGGTCTCCTGAGACAAAAATAAGGCTGGCACAAAAGGTTGAAGGCTCAGTGATAACACATATGGATGATAGAATTACCATTCACATTATTATAGCACAATTCGAGCGTGAAGGGAAGCCACAGGACGTGTTTTGTTATCAGGTAAATCCGGCGGGCTACGGCTACTTTCCGGAGGAAGCTGGGAACAGGGTTGCCGGCACTCTGAAAATATGTTTCCATTCACCCTCCCGGAAGTTGACAGTTGCATTCTGCTGTGATACACTTTTATTTTGTATTTGGGTAGCTCAACAGACGGCTGGTAGAATGTAGTTGTTAGCTGCATAATCTATCGCAATGTTAATGGATGAGCTGTGGCTCATCCTTTTCAATTGTGCAGAACAGGAGGAGAGTGTGCCGACTATTAATCAGCTTGTCCGTAAAGGACGTAAGAAGACGTTTAAGAAGAACAAAACGCCTGCCCTGCGCTTTACCTATAACGCTTTGAAAAACAAGGTAAAGGAAGGCGAGGGTTCTCCGCAGAAGCGGGGCGTTTGTGTCCAGGTTAAGACGACCACCCCGAAGAAGCCTAATTCGGCGCTGCGTAAAATAGCCAGGGTACGCCTGAGCAACGGGATGGAGGTCACGGCTTATATTCCCGGCGAGGGGCATGAGCTACAGGAGCACTCCGTAGTCCTCATTCACGGAGGCCGTGTCAAGGACCTGCCCGGCGTGCGTTATCATATTATCCGGGGGGCGCTGGATGCTACCGGTGTGGTCAGTCGTAAACAGGGACGTAGCAAGTATGGCACCAAGCGGGCCAGAGCTACGGTCGAAAGTGACTAGGAGGGAAAATGTCAAGGCGTAGCCGGGCTACTAAAAGAGAAGTGATACCTGATTCCAGGTATCATAATACGACAGTTTCCAGGATGGTCAATAAGATAATGATGGATGGCAAAAAAAGCACGGCGGAAAAGATTGTCTACGGTGCTCTGGATGCCATAGAGGAGCGGGAAGGGCAGACCCCGCTCACCGTGCTGGGACAGGCTGTGCGGAACGCTACTCCCCAACTTATGGTGAAGTCGCGCCGGATAGGCGGCGCTACATATCAGGTGCCGGTTGAGGTCCGCCCCGAGCGGAGTCTCACCCTGGCGATACGCTGGCTGGTAGCCTCTGCCCGGGCAAGACAGGGCAAGTCTATGAAAAATAAACTGGCTGATGAGCTTATCGATGCCTCGAAGGGGCAGGGAGCCACAGTTAAAAGACGTGACGATACCCACCGGATGGCAGAGGCAAACAGGGCCTTCGCCCACTACAGATGGTAAGGGAGCGTCCGCCAATAAATCTAATGTTAATGTTATGGTAAAAACTTCAGTAGTAAACAAACAGGAACTAAGGGGTAGGACTGTGTCCAGGAGTTTCCCGTTAGAAGATATACGTAATATAGCCTTCATCGCTCACATCGATGCCGGTAAGACTACCGTTACCGAGCGGATATTGTATTATACCGGCCGTACCTATAAGGTCGGCGAGGTGCATGAAGGTACGGCGGTAATGGACTGGATGGAGGAGGAAAGGGAGCGTGGAATTACAATCACGGCGGCGGCGACAACCTGTTACTGGGTGGACCGCCGCATTAATATTATAGATACCCCCGGGCATGTTGATTTTACCGCCGAGGTCGAGCGCAGCCTCAGAGTGCTGGATGGCGGGGTGGTTGTTTTCGATGCCGTTGCCGGAGTCGAAGCTCAATCGGAGACGGTATGGCGGCAGGCTGACAGGTATCGGGTGCCCAGGATTTGTTTCATAAATAAGATGGACAGGGTCGGCGCCGATTACCAGCGCACCATATCGATGATTGAGCAGAGGCTGCAGGCCAGACCTCTGCCCATTCAGTTGCCCCTGGGCAGTGAAGAGTCCTATCGCGGCGTTATCGACCTTGTAGAGGACCGTGCCTGGAGTTTTGACGGCAGTCTCGACTCTGACCCGGTGGAGGTGGATATTCCCCGGTCGGAGCGGGCAAAGTGCGATGAAGCCCGGCAGGCGCTGATTGAAAAGCTGGCCGAGATGGATGACCAGATTCTGGTGGCTTATCTCGAAGGCCGCGCTATCACCACCGCCGAGTTAAAGGAAGCCCTGAGAAGGGTAACCCTTGCCGATAAAGGGGTGCCCATTCTTTGTGGCAGCGCTCTTAGAAACAAGGGTATGCAGCTGCTGCTCGATGCCATTGTCGAATATCTTCCCTCGCCGCTGGATACCCTGCCGGTAAAGGCAGTTGATGTCCGGGGTAAAGAGGTTATCCGCCCTGCCAGCGATGATGAGCCCTTTACGGCGCTGGCCTTCAAGGTGGTCTCGGACCCGTTTGTCGGCAGGCTTGTCTATTTCCGGGTGTATTCCGGCAGGGTGGAGGCGGGAGCCCAGGTGTATAACTCGACCCAGGGCAAGAAGGAGCGCATCGGGCGGTTACTTTTAATGCATGCAAACCGGCGTGAAGAGGTGAATGAGGCGGATACCGGAGCCATCGTGGCTACTCTTGGCTTGAAGAATACCTTTACCGGTCACACCCTCTGTCATCCTTCCCATCCGGTGATTCTTGAGTCCATAAAGTTCCCGGAGCCGGTGATTTCCGTGGCTATTGAACCCAGGACGAATGTCGACCAGGACAAGATG
Organism: uncultured Dehalococcoidales bacterium; assembly: GCA_964583115.1. Taxonomy (GTDB): domain Bacteria; phylum Chloroflexota; class Dehalococcoidia; order Dehalococcoidales; family UBA2162; genus CAYVOV01. Next base: position 21,647 of record CAZOUZ010000004.1, on the reverse strand, counting down.
GGAGAAGCTCTGCAAAAGCTGGCTGAAGAAGACCCCACTTTCAAGGTTACTTATAACAATGATACCGGTCAGACGGTCGTCTCGGGTATGGGGGAGCTCCATTTAGAGGTTATCGTCAACAGGCTGCTCAGCGAATTCAGGGTGGGAGCCAAGGTCGGCAGACCGCGGGTTGCTTTTAAAGAGACTATTACCGTACCGGCACAGGCTGAGGGCAAATTCGTCCGGCAGACCGGCGGTCATGGCCAGTACGGTCATGTCCTGCTAGAGCTTGAGCCCGGTGAGCGCGGCAGCGGCCTGCAATTTACCAACAGCATAAGAGGTACCGCCATACCAAGGCAGTACATTCCCGCAATCCAGGCCGGCGTTAAAGAGGCTATGGAGACGGGCGTGCTGGCTAACTACCCGGTGGTTGATATAAAGGTTAATCTTTATGACGGCAGCTACCACGAGGTCGACTCTTCGGAGATAGCCTTCAAAATGGCCGGCTCAATGGCTCTCAAGAAGGGTGTAACCAAAGCTAAACCCGTCCTCCTTGAGCCGATTATGAAGCTGGAAGTGGTTTCGCCGGAGCAGTTCCTCGGCGATATTATCGCTGACCTCAATTCGCGGAGGGCACACATCGAATCTCTTGATACTCACGGTGGGATTTCCACTATTCATACCCTTATCCCGTTGGCTGAGGCCTTTGGCTACACTACAAGCCTCAGGTCGCAGACTCAGGGAAGGGCTACTCACTCAATGGAATTCTATCGTTATCAAGAGCTACCGGCGGAAATGGTAGCTCAAGTTTCTGATAAAGCAGGTACAAAAAAATATGCCTAAACAAAAAATTCGTATCAAGATAAAGGGTTTCGACCATAAACTGGTTGACCAGGCTGCCGAGCAGATAGTGGAGACGGTGGAGCGTACCGGAGCGGTTGTTTCCGGCCCGGTGCCTCTCCCTACCCGTATCCAGAAGTTCAGCGTTATCCGCTCCCCGTTTATTGATAAGGACTCCCAGGAGCAGTTTGAAATTCGGACCCATAAGCGTCTTATCGATATTATAGAGACGACCTCCAAGACGATAGACGCCCTGACCGGGTTGAACCTGCCCTCGGGGGTTGAGATAGATATTAAATAGGGTAAACAAGAAAATGGTAGAAGGAATTATCGGTAAAAAGCTGGGAATGACTCAGGTATTCAGGGAGGACGGCAGGGTCGAGGCGGTAACCGCTGTCGAGGCCGGCCCGTGCACCGTGATTCAGATTAAGACTGCCGATAAAGAGGGGTATAACGCCGTCCAGTTTGGCTTCGGCGAAGCGAAGCGGCTGAAATCTCCCGAGAAGGGGCATCTCAAGGGGCTGGGGCAGTTCAAGCACATCCGTGAATTCAGAGTGGATGACACGGAGTCCGTTGAAGTCGGAGATAAGGTGGATGTCAGCCTGTTCAAGGAAGGCGACCTTATTGATGTTACCGGGATGTCGAAGAGCAAGGGGTTTGCCGGAGTTGTCAAGCGGCATGGATTTGCCGGCGGGCCGAAGACTCACGGCCAGTCCGACCGTCACCGTCACCCGGGTTCGATAGGGGCTACTACCTCTCCGGGAAGAGTATTAAAAGGTACCCGTATGGCGGGGCGCATGGGTAATGACCGCGTTACGGTACGCGGCCTGGAAGTATGCGGGGCTGACGTTGACCGCAACCTGTTACTGGTCAAGGGCGCGGTACCCGGGTATAAGAACGGGCTGCTGCTGATAAAAAAATCAGGTAAGGGGAAGTAGGCAAGTGCAGGTTCCAGTTTACAATATTGCCGGGGAAGTGGTTGATAATATCGAGATTAGCGGGCAGGTCTTTGACGTGCCGTTTAATCAGGCGGTCGTGCATCAGGCGATGGTCAGGCAGCGGGCGAATGCCCGCCAGGGAACGGCCAGCACGAAGACCCGCGGCGAAGTTACCGGCAGCACCAGGAAGTTATTCCGGCAGAAGGGTACCGGCAATGCCCGTGCCGGCAGCATAAAATCGCCGCTGCGCCACGGAGGAGGCATTACTTTCGGTCCCAAGCCGAGAAGCTACCGCCAGGCGATGCCGAAGAAGATGCGCCGGCTGGCTCTGCGCTGTGTTCTTTCAGCGAAAGCCAGAGATAAAGAGCTGGTTGTCCTGGAGCAACTGAAGCTCGACGAGCCGAAGACAAAGGAAATGGTCAAGGTTTTAGAAGCACTGGGAGTGGACTCCTCGGCTCTTATCGTTACCTCCGAGCCGGAGGAGAATGTGATAAAATCGGCGCGCAACCTGCCGGTGGTAAAGATGATGCCGGCCGGTCTGCTTAATGTGGTTGATATCCTTTCCCGCAAGAAGCTGCTGATGACGGTACCTGCGGTGCGTAAAGCGGAAGAACTGTGGGGAGAGAAGGTATCTGAAGGAGGAAGCGGTGCACCTGTATGAGGTATTGAGGCGTCCGCTGATAACCGAGAAGTCTACGGCTATTCAGGTTCAGGGCAAGTACGCTTTTGAAGTAGATAAGGAAGCAACCAAGCCGCAGATTAAGCAGGCTGTGGAGAAGGCATTTAATGTCGGGGTGACCGGGGTCAACGTGGTGACGATGCCGGGTAAGGCGCGGCGGTTCGGCAGGCGGCAATTGTCGGCACACCCCTGGAAAAAGGCGATTGTCACCCTCAAGCCCGGGGATAGCATCGAATTATTCGAAGGAGCTTAACGAAATAGGGGAAGTGTGAAGGGGCTTAGCCCCTTCACAGACCACTCTTCCCCCCTCTCCTTTGAAGGAGAAGGGGATTAAGGGGGAGAGGTAGATAACCCCTGGCTGAAATAAGTTGTACGAAATCAGGAGATAGTATTAAAGAATGGCAGTAAAAGTATATCGCCCGACATCGCCCGGCAGACGGGGTATGACCGGGTCGACTTTTGAAGAAATAACGAAGAGCAAGCCGGAGAAAGCTCTGGTGCTGCCCCTCAAGAAGAGGGCCGGGCGTAACAGTCAGGGCAGGATAACGGTCCGTCACCGCGGTGGCGGGGCGAAGCGGAAGCTGCGTATTATCGACTTTAAGAGGGATAAGGTCGGCGTTCCGGGCAGAGTGGCTGCCATCGAATACGACCCGAACCGCTCGGCGCGTATCGCCCTTATCTTTTATGTCGATGGGGACAAGCGTTACATTCTTGCCCCGTTGGGGCTGAAAGTAGACGATACTGTAAAAGCGGGCAGCGATGCCGAAGTGCGGCCGGGGAATGCCTTGCCGCTGAAGAATATTCCGAGCGGGACGCTTATACATAATATCGAGTTGCAGCCGGGCAAAGGCGCCCAACTGGTGCGGAGTGCCGGAATGGAGGCTCAGATAGTAGCCGTGGAGGGTGAATATTCCCTTATCCGGCTGCCGTCCGGTGAAGCCAGGCGGATTCGCAGTGAGTGTATGGCTACAGTAGGACAGGTAGGTAATGTAGACCATCAGGGTATTAAACTCGGTAAAGCGGGGCGCAAGCGGTGGCTTGGCTGGAGGCCGACGGTAAGAGGTTCGGCAATGAATCCACGCGACCACCCCCATGGCGGAGGGGAAGGCAGAAGTCCGATAGGCATGCCTGGCCCTAAAACGCCCTGGGGTAAGCCGGCCCTGGGCTATAGAACCCGTAAACCGAAAGCTTCGGATAAATTTATTGTTAAGCGCCGGGGGAGTAAATAGTCACCGTTAAAAAAGAGACGGACTATCGTTCATAGGAACGTCGTGAATAAACCGTTTAATGTGTATTTGGGGTAGATAAAGATGTCGAGGTCAGTAAAAAAAGGGCCAGCCCTTGATAAAAAATTAATGAAAAAAGTGGAGGCGCTCAACCGCTCCGGGGATAAGCAGGTGATAAAGACCTGGGCGCGCTGGTCCACGATTGTTCCCGAGATGGTAGGGCTAACCATCGGGGTGCATGACGGCCGGCGGCATGTTCCCATATTTATTACTGAAAACATGGTGGGACATAAGCTGGGAGAGTTTGCCTCGACAAGGACTTTCCGGGGGCATATCTCCAGGGCCGAAAGGACATCTCAGGTAAGAAGGAGATAGCGGTTTAAGGATTCAGGAAAGATAAAAGATGGAAGTTAGAGCAGTATCAAAGGATACGGGAGTACCACCGCGAAAAGCGCGTCTGCTGGTAGATATGGTGCGGGGTAAGAAAGTTGAAGAAGCATTGACGATGCTTCAGTTTACACCTTCGCCATCGGCTCGGGTTGTTGCCAAGACGATTAAATCGGCGGCGGCTAACGCTGAAAGCGTTTTTCAGATATCGCCTTCGGATTTAAAGATTGTTGAGATATTTGCTGACGAGGCACGGACTTTAAAGAGGTTCCGTCCCAGGTCCAGGGGACGGGTCAGCCCTATCCTCAAGCGTTCCAGCCATATCACAGTCGTTGTCACGGAGGAGGAGGCTTAGAATGGGACATAAGGTTCACCCGGTAGGTTTTAGAATCGGCGTTATTCGTGACTGGCAGGCAAAATGGTATGCCGATAAGCATTACGGAGAGTTTTTACAGGAAGACCTGAAGCTTCGAAAGGGTGTTCAGGACAGATACAGAGAAGCTGCGGTTTCCCTTGTGGAGATTGAGCGCCAGGCAAACAGGGTGTCAATGACTATCCATACCGCTCGCCCCGGCATCGTTATCGGACGAGGCGGGCAGCGGGTCGATGAAACAAGGGCTTACCTCGAGGAGCTTGTCGGGAAGAAGGTCCAGTTGAATATCCAGGAGATTCAGCGGCCCGAGCTTGATGCTTATCTGGTGGCAAAAACAATAGCCGAGCAGATAGAACGCCGGGTCGCTTTCCGGAGGGCTATGAAACAGGCGACGCTTCGAACGATGCAGGCCGGGGCAAAGGGAGTGAGAGTCAGTTGCGCCGGCAGACTGGGCGGCGCCGAGATAGCCCGCCGCCTGACCATGCATGAGGGTCAGGTGCCCCTGCACACGCTGCGGGCTGATATCGATTACGGCTTCATTGAAGCGCGTACGACTATGGGCCGGATTGGGGTAAAAGTCTGGATATACAAGGGTGATATTCTACCGGAGCTTAAAGAAGAGGTAGAAGAGGCGCCCGCCGAGGCAGCGACTGCCGAAGTGGTGGAAGAGGGGGCTGCCGAGGCGGTAGCCGGGGTAAGCGTTGAGGAAACGCCTGCCGAAGTAGCTGAAAAAGCGCCCGCTGAGGCGGTAGCCGGGGTAAG
>CAZOUZ010000004.1:0-16363 GCA_964583115.1 uncultured Dehalococcoidales bacterium | reverse complement strand
AAGAAGCACCCGCCGAAGTAGCAGCAGAAGTAAGCGCCGGGGAAGCGCCTGCCGGAGAAGAAGGGGAGAATAGTGCAACAGCCTAAGCGAGTGAAATTCCGCAAGGTCCAGAAAGGACGCCGCCGGGGTCAGGCAAACTCGGGGAACACGATTATTTTTGGTGATTTCGGCCTGCAAGCGGTGGAGGCTGCCTGGCTTACCGCCCGTCAGATTGAGGCGGCACGCCGTGCCATTACCCATTATGTCCGCCGTGGCGGGCACGTCTGGATACGGGTTTTCCCTGATAAACCGGTTACCAAGAAGGCGGCGGAGACCCGCATGGGTTCGGGTAAAGGTGCCCCTGACCACTGGGTGGCTGTTGTTAAACCGGGGAGGGTTATATTTGAAATGACCGGCGTTGCCGAAGAGGTGGCTAAAGAGGCAATGCGTCTCGCTTCGCACAAGCTCCCTATAGATACGAAATTTATTGCCAGGGAAGCCGGCGGAGCGGCTATCGGTGATAATGGATAAGGTAGGAGCTGGTAAAGATTGAACGTAGAGGAAATTCGAGCTCTTAGTAATGATGAACTGGAAAAGCAACTTGAAGCGTCTCGTAAAGAGCTTTTTGAGCTTCGCTTTCGCCTGTCAACCAGGCAACTGGTGAACCACCGCGAAGTTCACCGGGTTAAAAAGGGGATAGCCAGGCTGCTGACTATTATGAAGGAGAGAGAGCTGGGCATAAGGTAGTTTATAATCTACCGGTAAGCCGTGACCATTAAATATAAAAAGGGTAAAAAATGGAAGTAAAGCGTAAGACCAGGACTGGTCGTATAGTAAGCAACAAGATGGACAAGACGGTAGTCGTAGCGGTAGATACGTTCAAGCGTCACCCGCTATACAGGAAGAATATAAAAAGAGTGATTAAGTATAAGGCTCACGACGAAAAGAATGAGTGTTCGGAAGGGGATGTAGTCCGAATTATAGAGACCCGCCCTCTCTCCAAGGAAAAGCGGTGGAGAGTGGCGGAGATTATAACCAAGAAAGAGGTAGTGGAGGTCAAACCCGAGGAAATAAACTAGACCGGGTTCAAGGATAGAGCAGCATGATTCAACCGAATACCAGACTTAAAGTAGCAGATAACACCGGCGCCAGGCAGATTATGTGTATCGGCCTGCTCGGCGGCACCGGGAAGAAATACGCCCGGGTAGGTGATATTATTGTGGCGTCCGTAAAGCGGGCAATCCCCGGAGGAGCGGTAAAGAAGGGGGAAGTGGTCAGGGCGGTCATAGTCCGCACTGCCAAGACCTACCGGCGGCCCGATGGCTCTTCCATCAGGTTCGATGAGAATGCCGCCGTTATTCTTACCGATAAGAATAATCCCAGAGGGACCCGGATATTCGGACCCGTAGCCAGGGAGATGAGGGAGAAAAATTTCACCAAGATTATATCTCTGGCGCCCGAGGTTTTATAAAAATGAAGATTAGAAAAAACGATACGGTACTGGTTATAGCCGGTAAGGACAAGGGGAAGAAAGGCAAGGTGCGCTTTGCTTACCCGAAGAGAGAACGGGTACTCGTCGAGGGGGTCAACTTTATTAAGAGACATGCCCGGGCCACGGGACAGGTAAGGCAGGCGGGCATAATAGAACGTGAAGAGCCGATTCAAGTCTCGGATGTTGTTCTGATGTGCAGTAAATGTAACCGTCCTACCAGGGTTGGTTACCGTACCCTTGCCGATGGCAAGAGGGCGAGGATTTGTCACTCCTGTAAAGAGGTGATTGATTAAGTGTCGCGATTAAAGGAAAAGTATAAGAATGAGGTTACTCCGGCTCTCGTAGAGCGGGTGGGGTATAAGAATGTAATGCAGGTACCGCGCCTGGAGAAGGTCGTGCTTAATATCGGCGTGGGAGAGGCGATACAGAATGCCAAGGCTCTGGAAGCGGCGGAGGGTGACCTGGCCACTATTTCAGGGCAGCACCCGGTGACTACCCGCGCCAAGAAATCTATAGCTGCTTTCAGATTGAGGACCGGAATGCCTATCGGGTTGAAAGTTACCCTGCGCGGTGAACGGATGTATGACTTTCTTGACAAACTGTTGAATACCGTCCTCTGCCGTATCCGGGAGTTTCAGGGGGTTCCCAGGAACTCTTTTGACGGTCGTGGTAATTACACTCTAGCCTTCAGGGAGCAGACCGTTTTCCCTGAAATCGAATACGATAAGATAGACAAGGCACGCGGGCTGGAGGTGTCAATCGTTACTACGGCTAAGACGGATGAGGAAGGCAGAAACCTTCTGGAGCTGTTAGGTATGCCCTTCGCTCCCGACCAAGAGGAGTAGTTTTAATGGCAAAAAAATCTGAAATTGCAAAGTGGGCGCGTCCGACCAAATACAAGGTCCAGCAGCATAACCGGTGCCATGTGTGCGGGCGGCCCCGTGCTTATATACGTAAATTCGGACTGTGCCGCATTTGCTTCCGCGAACTCGCCCTCACCGGCAAGATTCCCGGAGTGAGGAAATCGAGTTGGTAGCCGGACCGAGGAGCTGGCTCAAGAGCAGTGCAAGCAGGAGTTTTATTAGTCTAAAGGAGGAAAAGTGACTGTCACAGACCCGATAGCGGATATGTTGACCCGGATACGCAACGCTGTTATGGTCAGGCATGATTCGGTGCTGATGCCTGCCTCTAGGATGAAGGTAGCTATTGCCAGAATCCTTAAAGAGGAAGGGTTCATCAGTGAGTACGATATTATAAAAGGAAAACCGCAACAGACGATTAGAATTCACCTGAAGTATGACGATGATAAACAACCGATTCTGTCGGGGCTGGAGCGGGTGAGTAAGCCTGGCCTGCGAGTGTATGTGGGTAAAAAAGAAATCCCCCGGGTTGCCGGCGGGATGGGGATTGCCATTGTCTCCACGTCCAAGGGTTTAATGACCGGGCAGCAAGCCTGGCGCCAGGGGATGGGTGGAGAACTGTTATGTTATATATTGTAGTTAAATCCGGGAGAAAAACGTATGTCTAGAATAGGACAAATGCCGATAAATGTGCCGCAGGGTGTTACGGTAAATATAAGTGCAGAAGAGGTATCCGTAACCGGACCCAAAGGGGAGCTTAGCCGTCCTGTCAATCGGGATATGGCTATTACCCTGGAAGGCGATACCCTGACGGTATCTCGCCCCAGTGATAGCCGGGAGCACCGCTCTATGCACGGCCTGACGCGGACCCTGGTGGCTAATATGGTTACCGGAGTGACCACCGGCTTCGAGAAGGTGCTTGAGATAGTGGGCGTCGGCTACCGGGCTGAAAAGCAGGGAGAAAAGATTGTGCTCCGTATCGGGTTCTCGCATCTTGTCGATGTATCTCCCCTGCCGGGCGTGTCCCTTGATGTTGAGGGGAACAATCGCATAAAGGTATCGGGGATTAATAAGGAAGTAGTCGGCGAGATGGCAGCCAGGATTCGGGCTATCCGCCCGCCTGACGCCTATAAAGGTAAAGGTATCAGGTACGCCGGAGAGGTAGTCCGCCTTAAAGCAGGCAAGGCGGGGAAGGCTATAGGCAGGAGAGAATAAATGGCAAAAGATAGCCTGCGGGTAGCGCGGCGTAGAAGACATCTTCGGGTCAGGGCCAAGATAAAGGGCACTGCCTCCGCGCCCCGTCTATGTGTTTTCCGCAGCCTGAACCATATATATGCTCAGGTGATTGATGATACTCGGGGGCAGACGTTAGCCGCCGCTTCTACACTGGACTCGGAGGTAAAGAGTGAGGTGGCCGGAAAAAACAAGGCCGGCAGGTCAGAGCTTGTCGGCACTCTGCTTGCCAAGCGGGCGCTGAGCAAGGGGATAGACCGGGTGGCTTTTGACCGCGGCGGATTCAAGTATCACGGCAGGGTGAAAGCTCTCGCCGAGGCAGCCCGCAAGGAAGGACTGAAATTTTAGAAGGAGTAAAATCCCGGGGAGCCGATTAGTTGGAAGTAACGGAGTCCCACGGGGATTGGATTAAAAGAAATGCAGGAACGTTTAAATGCCATAGACCCTACCGAGCTGCCGCTGAATGACAAGCTGATTAATGTCAACCGGGTAGCCAAGGTGATGAAAGGGGGCAAGCGCCTCAGTTTCAGCGCTCTGGCGGTGTCCGGAGACGGCAACGGGCATGTCGGCATCGGGCTGGGTAAGGCTAATGAGGTGCCGCTGGCAATTAACAAGGCAAACGCTGCTGCAAGGAAAAATTTGATTAAGGTAACGATGGTCGGTACTACCATCCCCTACCAGACGACGGTTAAGTTCGGTGCTGCCAAGGTGATGCTCAAACCGGCGGCGCCCGGTACCGGCATTATTGCCGGCAGCAGTATCCGCCCCGTGCTTGAGGCGGCTGGAATCAAGGACATACTGACCAAGTCGATGGGCAGCGCCAATCGTATTAATATAGCCAAGGCAACGATTCTTGCCCTGAGCAAGCTGAAGAACCCCAGGGAAGTTGTTGCCAGGCGTAAAGGGATAGTCCTTGAGCCGCCCGTAGTTGAAGAAGAGGCTCCTCCAGCGGAAGTTATTGCTGAAGGTGAGGAAACGGAAGAATAATGACTGAGCTAAATATTACCTGGGTTAAAAGTGCTATCGGCTATGAAAAGGACCAGAGGAGGACCTTGAAAGCACTTGGTTTTCACCGATTGAACCAGAGCGTTACCCAGCAGGACTCAGCCTCGATTCGGGGAATGATTAATAAGGTGAGGCATCTGGTAAAGGTGGAGGAGAAGATAGATGAGGCAGGATGAGCTTTCATCCGTACCCGGTTCGAAGAAAGACCGGAAGCGTGTAGGGCGCGGGGACGGCAGCGGACACGGCACCTATTCAGGGCGCGGTGTGAAAGGGCAGAAGTCCCGTGCCGGTTTCAAGATGCGCCCGGGATTCGAGGGCGGACAGTTGCCCCTGATTCAGCGACTGCCCCGGAAGCGCGGCTTTACCAATATTTTCAGAATCGAGTACAGTGTTGTCGGTACGGATAAGCTTAATATTTTTGAATCCGGCAGTGAGGTGACACCGGAAGGCCTGGTAGCTGCCGGACTGGTGAAGTCTCTGCGTCAGCCGGTCAAGATTCTGGCTGCGGGTGATATTAATCATCCCCTGACGGTTAAGGCACATAAGTTCTCTGCTGCTGCTAGAGCCAAGATTGAGGCGGCAGGTGGTACAGCGGAGGAGGTGGGGTATGCGTCAGAGGCAGACTAAGCCGCGCCTTCTGCAGGCGATGATTGACGCTTTCCGTCTACCTGACCTGAGGCGCCGCATTCTTTTCACCCTCGGTATTCTGGTAATATTCCGCTTTGTGGCTCATGTGCCTCTGCCGGGAGTGAACACGGAGGCTCTGAAGGAGCTGTTCGAGAGTAACGCTCTGCTGGGCATGCTCGATATGTTCAGCGGCGGGGCTATGAAGAACTTCAGCGTGGCGGCAATGGGGGTGTACCCCTATATTACGGCTTCGATTATTATGACGCTGATGACGCCGATTATACCGCAATTGCAGGCTCTTTCGCAGGAGGGGGAAGCCGGCAGGGACAAGATTAACCGGATTACTCACTGGCTGACGGTGCCGATGGCCGCCTTTGCCGGTTACGGGCAGATAGTGATACTCCAGCGTTCTGAAGCGCTCGAGAGTGTCTCCGGTCTGCCGATGGCGGCAATGATTCTATCCCTGGTCGCCGGGACAATCTTCCTGGTCTGGCTGGGCGAGCTTATTACCGAGTACGGAATCGGCAACGGCATATCGATAATAATCTTCGGCGGGATTGTTGCCGGCTACTGGGAACTGGTGGGCAGTGGCGCGCTTCTCGGTCAACAGGGGCAGTTAGGCGGACTGTTTGCTTATATTCTCATCGCCCTGGCTACGATTGTTTTAATAGTTATTTTTACCGAGGCGCACCGCCGCATTCCGGTGCAGTATGCCCGTACCGTCTATCGCGGCGACCGTATGTATAAGCAGTCGGGGGCGACCCATATTCCGCTGCGGGTAAACACCGCCGGTATGATTCCTCTTATCTTCGCCATGTCCCTGGTAATGTTCCCCGGGGTTATTGCCCAGTATTTCGCCGGTCCGGAGACCGCCCCCAATTTTGCCAATACTATCGTCGGCCTTTTCAGCCCCAGCGCTCCTATGCCGGAAGGCTTATTCTACTGGGGAGTGTACTTTATACTGGTGATTGCCTTCGCCTTCTTCTATACTATGGTGATGTTTCAGCAGCAGGACCTGTCCGGCACCCTGCAGCGGCAGGGAGGGTTTGTTCCCGGAATCAGGCCGGGGAAACACACCACGGACTATTTTAACCAGGTTATTAACCGTATTACCTGGGCAGGCGCCCTCTTTCTGGCGGTGGTGGCGATAATACCGTTCCTGGCGCGTGAGGTTACCAATGTCCAGGTGATACAGCTTTCGAGTATGGGTCTGCTGATTGTGGTCGGCGTGGTGCTGGATACGATGAAGCAGATGGAGGCGCAGTTGACAATGCGGCGCTACGAAGGTTTTATAAAGTAAGAACAGCTTGCAGTGCGGCGTTACGGAATTTCTGTTAAATAAAAACAACGTAAAAATTAAAAAGGATTTTCAAAGGTTTAAATCAGAGGTACAAAATATTGCAGATTATTTTTCTCGGCGCTCCGGGCGCCGGCAAAGGGACGCAGGCAGCCAGGGTGGCAGAAGAGCTTAAGCTCAGGCACATCGCCACCGGCGACCTGTTCCGGCAGGCGCAGTCGCAGGACACCGAGCTCGCCAGGCAGGCAAAGTATTATATGGAGAAAGGGACACTTGTCCCCGACGGGATAACGATGCAGATGGTCCTGGAGCGTATAGCCGCTCCTGACTGCCAAGGGGGGGTAATCTTTGACGGCTTTCCCAGGAACCTGGGGCAGGCCGAGGCGCTGGATAAAGCCCTCTCCGGGCAGGGGAAAGCCATAGATAAGGTGGTATATATAAAAGTATCGGAGGAGGAGCTGCTGAAGCGCCTGAGCGGGCGCTGGATTTGCCGCCAGTGCCAGACTCCGTATCACGAAGTAAACTCTCCCCCTAAGGTGAAGGGTAAATGTGATAAATGCGGCGGCGAGCTTTACCAGCGTGCCGACGATACCGTGGAGACGATTAAAAAGCGACTGGGGGTCTACTTTAACGAGACAGCTCCGTTGATTGATTACTATACCCGGGCGGGCAAGCTGCTGGAGATTGACGGAGAGGGAGATATGGAGGAAATAAAGGAAAGGATAGTAGCATCCCTGAGCAGGAGTTTGTCTGTCTGAAGTAAAGATGGGTATAATTATTAAATCGGACAAGGAGATTGCAACTATGCGGCTGGCGGGAAGGATTGTCGCCACCGTACTGGAAATGCTAAAGTTACGGGTGGAACCGGGGATGAAGACTGAAGAACTGGATAGTATTGCCGCCGGTGAAGCGGAGAGGCTGGGAGCCGTGCCCTCTTTTAAGGGCTATCATGGATTTCCGGCTAATCTCTGTGTTTCCGTAAATGATGAGATAGTGCACGGGATTCCGGGCAGGCGCGTCTTGCAGGAGGGCGATATTGTCTCGCTCGATTTCGGGGTAATTTATGAGGGTTTTCAGGGTGACTCGGCGATAACGGTGGGTGTCGGCAGCATTAGCCCGGAGGCTGAAAAGCTGGTAGAAACTACCAGAGGTTCCCTGGAGGCCGGTATGAATGCTGCCCGGGCCGGGGCAAGGCTGGGAGATATTTCAGTCGCCATTCAGCAGTATGCCGAGTCGAGGGGGTATTCGGTGGTGCGTGAGTACACCGGTCATGGTATCGGCCGGGATATGCACGAGGACCCTCAGATACCCAACTTCGGTTTTCCGGGAGAGGGCCCGGTGCTGAAGAAAGGTATGACCATTGCCCTTGAGCCGATGGTGAACATCGGCGGCTGGAGGACAAAGGTTGCCGATAACAACTGGACGGTGTCTACTATGGACGGTAGCCTGTCGGCGCACTTCGAGCATACTATCGCCGTAACCGATAATGCGCATGAGGTGCTTACCGCCCTGTAGGTGAGGAAGTTATGCCTAAGAAAGAGACTATTGAGGTCGAAGGAGAAGTAGTTGAGCCCCTGCCCAATGCTATGTTTCGCGTCGAGCTGTCTAACGGGCATAAGGTGCTGGCTCACATATCGGGCAAGATAAGACTGCATTATATAAGGATTCTGCCCGGTGACAGGGTGCTGGTGGAGCTTTCACCCTATGACCTGAGCCGGGGCAGGATAACCTATAGATTTAAATAAAATTATATAGTATTATTAGAGGCGTTTTTCAGCCGGATAAAAGAAGGCGTGTTATGAAAGTTAGAGCTTCGGTAAAAGTTAGATGTGAAAAATGTAAGGTGATTAAACGGCACGGGGTGGTCAGGGTTATCTGTTCCAACCCCAAGCATAAGCAGAGGCAGGGATAAAAACCCGGCTGGAGGGGCTTTCTGGCTTTTTCAGCAGTCCGGTGAACAAGGAGGAAACTTATGGCGCGTATTGCCGGGGTGGATATACCGAGAGATAAGCAAATCTGGGTCGCATTACAGAGTATTTACGGCATTGGCCGTACTCAGAGTCACAAGATTCTGACCGAGGCCGGTGTTGATGCTGCGGTTAAGTCGGATGACCTTACCGAGGACGAGGTTAACCGTGTCCGTGAGATTATTGACCGAAACTATATGGTTGAAGGGGAGCTGAGAAAAGAGGTCAACCTCAATATCAAGCGTCTTATCGAGATTGGCAGCTATCGGGGTCTCAGGCACCGCCATAATCTTCCGGCCAGAGGGCAGAGAACTCGTACCAATGCCCGTACACAGCGCGGCTCCCGTAAGACGGTAGCCGGCAGAGGCAAGAGGCGCGGCGTTGCCAAGAAGTAATTTATAAAAAAGTAGATACATTACAAAGAAGTAGTAGTTATTCAGACAGGAGAGGACGATGACACAAAGGAGGAAAGCAAGACCGAGGAGGCGGGAACGCAAGTCTATCCCCAGCGGGAGAGCCTATATTCAGTCGACTTTTAACAACACGATGGTAACCCTTACCGACCCCCAGGGGAACGTTATAGCCTGGGGTAGTTCGGGGACGGCTGGATTTAAGGGTTCGCGTAAGGGCACTCCGTATGCTGCTCAACTGGCGGCTCATGATGCTGCCCGGAGGGCTATGGAGCACGGCTTAAGGCAGGTAGGAGTTTTTGTAAAGGGCCCGGGTAGCGGGCGCGAGGCTGCTATACGTTCTCTCCAGAGTTCCGGTCTTTATATTACGAGCATTACGGATATGAGTCCGATTCCCCATGCCGGTTGTCGACCTCCTAAAAGGAGACGGGTGTAAGGTAGAGATATGGCAAGATATATAGATTCAGTCTGCAAGTTGTGTCATCGTTGTAACGAGAAGCTGATGCTGAAGGGCAGCAGGTGTCTTACTCCTAAATGCGCCATGGAGAGGCGGAGGAAGCCGATGGGCCGCCGGCGCCGGGTTTCCGACCGCGGTCTTCAGCTAATCGAGAAGCAGAAGGTCCGCTATACCTATGGAGTCCTGGAGAGGCAGTTCAGGCGGATTTTTGCTCAGGCGGAGAGACAGCAGGGTATCACCGGCGAGAATCTGCTGGTGCTGCTGGAGAGGCGGCTCGATAACGTGGTCTACCGCCTGGGGTTTGCCGATTCCCGTGCCCAGGCACGGCAGCTTGTCCAGCACGGGCATTTTCTGCTCAACGGGCGCAAGACGAATATACCATCGTGTCTGGTAAAAGAAGGAGATACGATAAGCTGGAAAGAAAGCAGTACGAAAACCGAGTACTACAAGCAATTGCTTGAAAATATTGAGGCTAAATCCATAGTCGGCTGGTTAAGCCTGAACAGGCAGACTCTTGTCGGTCAGGCAGTCTCTTTGCCTACCTCTGACGATATTGGAGCCGAATTTGACGGGCAGGCAATAGTTGAGTACTACTCGAGATAAGGAGGTAGAGGTTTTGTCTCACTTGGTAGTACCTAAGACTGAGTGTATTGAAAGTAGAGAGAATTTCGTACGGATTGTCGCCGAGCCGCTGGAGAAGGGCTTTGGCGTTACTCTGGGTAATGCAATGCGGCGGGTGCTGCTCGGCCATCTTCAGGGAGCGGCGGTTACCCGTGTCAGGATTGAGGGGATTCAGCATGAGTTCTCCACCATACCTTATGTAAAGGAAGATGCCACCGAGTTCCTGCTGAATGTTAAAGCTCTGAGGCTCAAACCTCTTTCCGGCCAGGCGGGTAAACTGACGCTCGAGGTTGAAGGAGAGGGGCGGGTTACTGCCGCCGATATCAAGCCCTCGGCTGATTTTGAAATTGCCAACCCCGAGCTTTATCTGGTGACGCTTGACTCTCCGGAAGCTAAACTTTACGTGGAGTTTGACGTCGAACTGTCCAAGGGGTACCGGGAAGCCGAGTCCACCGACAATCTGCCGGTAGGAGTAATCCCGATAGATACTATCTTCAGCCCGATACGCAAGGTTAATTTTACCGTCGAGCCGATTTATATCGGCCAGGAAGCCAGCCTTGAGCGGTTATACCTGGAGGTATGGACGGACGGGACTGTCTCCCCTGCCGACGCCATCAGCCAGGGGGCTGAAATCCTGACGGAGCAGCTCTCCCCGTTTGCCAACTATGCCCGGCTTTCTCAGATAGAGGTCGAAGAGGAACCGAGCCGACTGGCGATTCCCGATGAGCTGTATAACATGCCCGTGGAGCAACTGAGCCTGTCGGTGAGGACGATGAACTGTCTTAGGCGGGGCGGCATCGCTACGGTGGGAGAGCTGGCGAGTAAGAGCGAGAAAGACCTGATGTCCCTGCGTAACTTCGGGCAGAAGTCCAGGCAGGAAATAGATGACCGTCTTGAGGCGCTGGGTCTCTCCCTTATTTCCGATGACAAGGAGGCCGGGGAAGAAGGGGATGAAACCGGGACGGATGAGATATCAATTTAGCTATAAGAGGAACAGGTATGGGTCGTAAAGGAATCGAGGGAAAAACAGGACAAACTTCAAGTTATAAGAGAGCGATGTACCGTAATCTGGTGACCGACCTTCTGGGTCACGAGAAGATTACTACTACTGAGACCAAAGCAAAGCAGATTCGCGGTCTGGCTGAAAAAATGATTACCCTGGGTAAGAAGGGCGGGCTGCACTCCCGCCGCCAGGCGCTGTCCTATATTTTCGATAAGAGCGTAACCGAGAAAGTATTTTCCGAGCTTGCCGAAAGGTACGCCGAACGCCCCGGCGGCTATACCCGCATTACCAAACTGGGACGCAGGCTGGGTGACGGGGCGCCTATGGTCCAGCTTGAGTTGGTGAAATGATGGGAGCTACTGCTGTTAAACCGGAGCTGGAGCCGGCGGTCGCCGTTGCCACGACCACGAAGGTTGTACTGGTCGTGGAATATGACGGCGGGCGCTATCACGGTTTTCAGCTTCAGGGTAAGCTGCCTACCATCCAGAGAGAGCTGGAGCGGGCGATTAAGGAGCTTACCGGAGAAAGCACCCGGGTGATAACGGCAAGCCGTACCGATGCCGGCGTCCACGCCAGGGCGCAGGTTGTCAGCTTCAGGACCGGGTCGGCTCATTCCCCGGATACCTTTATCAAGGGACTGAACTACTATTTACCGGAAGATATTGCGGTGAAGGCGGCGCATAGAGTAAAGGACTCCTTTAATGTCAGGCGTCACGCCGTGAGCCGTGAGTATAAATACTATATTTTAAACAGCATCGCCAGGTCTCCGCTGAAGGCGCGCTATAGCTACCTTGTTCCCGGCTATCTGGATGTTGGTGCTATGGACCGGGCGTGCCGGGTGCTTGTCGGCGAGCATGACTTCGCCTCCTTTGTCAACAATAAAGAGGCGGCGGCAAAGGGCACGGTGCGGAGGGTATACCGGGCTGGAATGAGCAAAGAGGAGAACTTAATCGTTTTCAATATTGAGGCTAACTCCTTCCTGATGCACCAGGTGCGGAATACGGTGGGGGTGCTGCTTAAGGTTGGTCGGGGCAGGATGAGCGCCGAAGGATTTTGTAGTATACTTGAGGCGAAAGAGCCCGGCCTTGCCTGGCCGACGGCTCCCGCCCGCGGACTGTGCCTTATGAAAGTGGATTATAGAAAACCTTTTGAGGATGAAATATGTTAAAGACTTACAGTACCAAGGCTTCCGATATTAAGCGAGAGTGGCATCTTATCGATGCTGGAGACCAGGTCCTGGGCAGACTGGCTACCCGGGTTGCCAACCTGCTTATGGGCAAGCATAAGCCGATATTCTGCCGTCACCTGGATACGGGTGATTACGTTGTTGTTATCAACGCCGAGAAGGTCCGGGTTACCGGCAATAAGCCAAAACAGAAGCTCTACCGCCGGCATTCCGGCTATCCCGGAGGGCTTAAGAGTGTCAGCCTGGAAAGGATGATGGATACTCATCCCACCCGGGTTATCGAGCATGCCGTTAAGGGGATGCTGCCGCATAATAAGCTGGGGGCGCAGATGCTGAAAAAGCTGAAGGTATATGCCGGTGATGAACACCCGCATCAGGCACAGATAAACGCTGCTCCGGCTACGGCGGGGCAGGAGTAACAGGGGATTGAAAGGGGCGAAGCCCCTTTAAGAAGTTCTGTTGTCATTGCGAGTCCCGATTTCATCGGGGCGAAGCAATCTCAATAAATAAAAGAATAAAAATCAGAGGAAAGGGAGTTCTCTTGGATAAACAAACTTACTTCCACGGAACGGGAAGGCGTAAAACATCTGTAGCCCAGGTAAGGATATTACCGGGCGGCGGCGGCGCCATTATTATCAACGGCACTCCTTATGAGGAGGTATTTCCCCGTCAGGTCCACCGCGAGACGATAGCCAGCCCTCTGGTGCTTACCGAGACTGCCGACAAGTACAGCGTGATGGTCAAGGTGAACGGCGGCGGTATAACCGGGCAGAGCGGCGCCATTGCTCACGGCATCGCCCGGGCGCTGGTGAGGGCGGACGAGAGCCTCAAGCCGGTGCTGCGCCAGAACGGGCTGCTTACCCGCGATTCCCGGACAAAAGAAAGAAAGAAACCCGGCCTCCGGCGCGCCCGCAAGGCGAAACAGTACACCAAGCGCTAAATTCAGGCAGGTGAAAACCCGCAGGTCTTTGGTTACTATAAGCAGGGGTCTTACTCCCCTGCTTATTTTTTCATGTTAAACTGTCTAGTTTAATCTCTCGAATAGGCCACTTTTTCTCACAAATACGGACACTGGTTTCTAATGCTTCAGTGAATTGAATGTAAGACATGCGTCCAAGTGCGAAAAGAGTACCGGCATCCCAAGTATTATCATTCCATACAACCAAGCGCCCAGTCTCGTCTTTCCATTGTTCTAAGGGAGTGAATCCTGAAGCTCGGGAATACACTTTAGTATTGTGAGTTAGGCCATCCCTATAGTCTATGATAAATTTTAAAAGTTCTCCATCTGCAATTCTAAGTAGATTCTCTGTTTCTATAGAGGGAATAGCTTTGTATATTTTCTTTATCTTTCCACTGCGAAAATAAACACGTTCCGTTTTTAGCTCGGCAGCATACCATAAAATTGTGGCTAGTCTATCTAGTGCAGAAACAACCTTATATACAACACTATCAATCATCATGTGAAATATCCACCCACCAACAGTACCACCACGTCTCGGGGTAGCCAAGTCATCATAAAGCACACGATCCGCTTCAACTATATCAGCACGTAAAAGGAGTTGCGAACCTGTTGACATTCCTAGATCTCTAATGAACTCATTATCATCCTTACCAGCTTTCAATATATCTGGCTGTGATTCCATTAATAAAAGGGCTTGGCCTAAATGCCAACGAATTTGTGCTGTTAAGTCATCAACATCTAGGACTAGACGGCGTAGCTTTGCTGTATCCTCACTAGCTGTGAGCGTGGCTACACAGAGCCCAAGTTTTATTAGATTGGATTCCGGCGAGGGGCATTTTAAGTCCAATTCTTTTTGTACCTTAATAAGTGTTTCTGTGTTGTATTGTTTCATAAGGATAATGCTAAATTCGAGGTAAAAATATATTTAACGCATGTACTGTATTATGGTATTAACTGATATAACTTGATTACTGTGTATTGTAGAATCAAAGCCCATCATCGTCAAGCTAATTATCTATAGACGGGTGTCAAAGAGGAGAAAGAGACAAAGAGAGGGGGCACAGCCCCCTCTCTTTTTTAAATCCCCCTTCCCTTTAAGGATAATTAAGGGAAGGGGGTCAGGGGGATAGGTTTCTTTATTGATAGAGATTGCTGCGTCGTCCCGATTTTTTGCCCCGATTTTATCGGGACTCCTCGCAATGACAAAGGAGTATCACCTCGTAATGACAGAGAGTATTAACCACAGGTGAAAACCTCTTTTTGGTTGCCTGCAAAGATATGCTATTATATTGCAGGTGCGGAAATGACTGAAGAAGTTCCTCAAATGAGCCTGAAGGCTATCGGTTTTGTCAGGAACGGGGTCGAGGAGACGCCGAGAGTGGAAGACTGGTGGGCGGAGCTTGTCTCCGAGATAGTCATCAACAATAGCCTGACCGAATCTCTGGATGGGCTGGAGGGTTTCTCCCATATCATCGTCCTTTTCTGGATGCATAAGGTAAGAACGGAAGGAGTGCCGCTGAAAGTCCGCCCGATGGGCAGAAGAGAAGCTCCCCCGGTGGGGGTTTTCGCTTCCCGCTCGCCGAACCGTCCGAACCGTATCGGCAAGACCACCGCCAGACTGCTCCGGCGCCGGGGCAATATCCTGCAGGTCAAGGGGCTCGATGCTCTCGACGGCGCTCCGGTGCTCGATATAAAACCTTACATCCCCGGATATGACTCAGTAGAGGATGCCGAAGTGCCCCAGTGGATAACCAGACGATAAGCCAGCAGTTACAAAAAATCTACCGGCGGCTTCTGGATGCCTGCGAACCTCAGCACTGGTGGCCCGCCGAGGAGCCTTTCGAGGTTATGGTGGGGGCTGTTCTCACTCAGTCGGTCGCCTGGCGGAACGTCGAGAAAGCTATCACCAACCTGAAGGAAGCCGGGGCACTGTCGCCTCAGGCGCTGCGCCGCCTCGGCCTGCCCGAGATTGCCTCTCTCATCCGCCCCTGTGTCTACTACAATGTAAAGGCGCGCAAGCTCAAGGCACTGGTCGAATGGTTTGAAAAATACTGCCGGGACGACCTGAATGAGATGTTTGCCATTGATACCGGAGAGCTGCGGCGGCAGCTTCTCTCCGTCTGGGGAATCGGGGAGGAGACCGCCGATTCTATAGTCCTCTATGCCGCCGAAAAGCCGGTCTTTGTTATTGACGCTTATACCCGCCGCATTATCGACCGAATCGGCCTGGCTGTAGACGGCAGCAGCTACGGTGCCTACCAGTCCCTTTTTATGGATAATCTGCCGGCTGATGTCAAGCTCTTCAACGAGTACCACGCCCTGCTGGTCTGCCTGGGCAAGAATATCTGCCGTAGCCGCCCTCTCTGCCGCCAGTGCTGCCTTAAAGATATCTGCCGCTTCGGTCTTGAAGCAGTTTAAATGTGACCCCCTCCTGGCCCCGGCGGTTGACTGGCAGGCCGGTTTTGTCTATAGTAGTTGTGGAAAATTGTTAATCGGACTTATTTCAGATACTCACATTGCCACGCCGGATGAAAAGCTCCCTCCTCAGATAGCAGCCGCTTTTGATGGGGTTGACCTGATTCTGCATGCCGGGGATATCTGGGTCCCCTCGGTGCTTGATGAGCTGGAGGCTATCGCTCCGGTGAAAGCTGCCTGGGGTGACGACGATATCGAAGCCGACCTCGGTGGAGATGACCGGATGATAAGTGACCGCGTCCTGTCCCTCGGCGGCATTACTCTCTGGTTGACACACATAAAACCGCCGTACGGGTACATTGTTCCCAGGGAAAACAGGTTTGCCTCCAGGCATATCATCGAAGAGCTTCCCGACCCTCCGGACGTGGTTGTCTCCGGTCATACCCACTCCGCAAGGATAGAGGACTATAAGGGTGTCCTGCTGGTGAATCCCGGCAGCGCAACCTGGCCCGAGTATCTGCCGAAACTGGGTACGGTGGCTCTGCTGACTATTGATTCCGGAGAGGTGGAGGCGCGCATCGTCCGGCTCGAATAACCTGAGGAGTGTATCCGACCGGTCTTGACGGCGGCAGCAAGGTTGGTTAAGATAGGTCTGGTTTCTTTTCGTGTTTATTACGGCAGTCGGTGAGGAAGGGGCAGACTGTATTTATGTCAAATTCAACAGTTCTCTATAAGAAAGACGGTCACGTCGCCTATGTGACCATTAACCGGCCCGAGGCAGATAACGTCATTAACCGGCAGCTTGCCCGGGAAATGGAAGAGGTCTGCGCCGGGATAAACCAGGACGATG
>CAZOUZ010000003.1:15827-28772 GCA_964583115.1 uncultured Dehalococcoidales bacterium | reverse complement strand
CGTTCCCATCCCGAACACGGAAGTGAAACGCCCCAGCGCGGAGGATACTGAGGGGGTAACCCCTTGTGGAAAATAAGTCACTGCCAGGAGGCTTCACCGATATTTCTTAAACTGGCAAACGCTTTTCACTTCAGCCTTTGACCTTTACTCACGATTAATCTATAATATAAGGTGATGCTAGCTCTCAGGGGAAAGTGTTCCTAAGGAGAAAAGATGCCCAGCCGATTTGAGAAATTTTCAGAAAGAGCTCGCCGGGTACTCACCTCAGCTCAGGAAGAGGCCCAGAGCCTCAACCATAGCTACATTGGCACCGAGCACCTCCTGCTTGGCCTGATACGCGAGGAGGAGGGCATAGCAGCCAAGGTCCTCACCAACCTGGGCACAAGCCTGGGCAAAGTGCGCTCGGCGGTGGAGTTTATTATCGGGCGCGGCGAGAAGGCTGCTACCGGAGAAATCGGGCTTACCCCGAGAGCCAAGAGAGTAATCGAACTTGCCATAGACGAGGCGCGTCACCTCGGTCATAATTATATCGGCACCGAGCACCTTCTGCTCGGATTATTGCACGAAGGCGAAGGTGTAGCCGCAGGAGTGCTGGACAGCTTCGGCATCACTCTTGAACAGGCGCGTAACGAGACAACCCAGGTACTCAGCCAGGGTGCCGCCAAAAACAAGACGGCCCGGGCGGCAAACCGGACTCCGGTCCTCGACCAGCTCAGCGTTGACCTGACAGCCGCCGCCAGTTCCGGGAAACTTGACCCGGTTATCGGGCGGAGCAAGGAAATCGAGCGGGTAGTCCAGATACTCAGCCGCCGGACAAAGAACAATCCGGCCCTCATCGGTGAACCCGGTGTAGGCAAGACGGCAATCGTCGAGGGGCTTGCCCACCGCATTGCCGCCGGTGATGTTCCTGAAACTCTGGAGGACAAACGGCTGGTAACGCTGGACATAGCATCGGTGGTTGCCGGGACGAAATACCGGGGCGAGTTCGAAGAACGGCTGAAGAAAATAATAAACGAGATAAAGACCTCAGGAAACTGCGTGCTCTTTATCGACGAGTTTCACACTATTGTCGGTGCTGGAGCCGCCGAGGGGGCGGTTGATGCCGCCAGCATCCTCAAACCGTCACTGGCAAGAGGAGAGTTGCAGTGCATCGGCGCCACCACGCTGGACGATTACCGCAAGCACGTCGAGCGCGACCCCGCCCTGGAGCGGCGCTTCCAGCCGGTGCTCGTCGAGGAACCGTCCGTCGAGCAGACTCTTGATATTCTGCGCGGCGTCAAGGAACGCTATGAAGAGCACCACCGGCTGACAATAAGCGATGAGGCATTAAGCACCGCGGCAACCCTGGC
This sequence comes from uncultured Dehalococcoidales bacterium, assembly GCA_964583115.1. Classification (GTDB taxonomy): domain Bacteria; phylum Chloroflexota; class Dehalococcoidia; order Dehalococcoidales; family UBA2162; genus CAYVOV01. Next base: position 27,423 of record CAZOUZ010000003.1, on the reverse strand, counting down.
CGCCAGGTATATCCCTGACCGCTTCCTGCCCGATAAGGCAATCGATGTTGTCGACGAAGCCGCTTCGAGAGTCCGGATAAGATACCGGACCCAGCCCGAGGCATTAAAAGAAGAGAGGCTTACCGAGGATAGCCTGCGCAAGGAGAAGGAAGCTGCCCTCGCCAGCCAGAAATATGATTACGCCGCCGAACTGCGCCAGCAGGAGCTCCAGACCGAGGAAAAGATAAAGCAGATGAGAGAGGAGTGGCTGGATAAAATGGAGCAGGAGAAGCCGGAGGTTACCGCCGAAGACATTGCCGAGGTAGTCAGCATGTGGACGGGCGTTCCGGTAGTCCAGCTCAGCGGTGACGAGACCAGCCGGCTGCTCCAGATGGAAGAAGTGCTGCACAAGCGCATTATCGGCCAGGATGAAGCAATAGATACCATTTCAAAAGCAGTAAGAAGAGCAAGAGCCGGGCTCAAGGACCCGAGGCATCCTATAGGCAACTTCATCTTCCTCGGTCCGACCGGCGTCGGCAAGACCGAACTGGTAAAAGCCCTCTCCGAGTTTATGTTCGGCAGTGAAGACGCTCTCATCAGGCTCGATATGTCCGAGTATCAGGAAAGGCACACTGTGTCCCGACTTGTCGGGGCGCCGCCGGGATATGTCGGCTATGACGAGGGCGGGCAGCTTACCGAAGCGGTGAGACGCAAGTCGTACTGCTGCATTCTCCTTGACGAGGTTGAAAAAGCCCATCCCGATGTCTTCAATATACTTTTACAGATATTTGACGACGGTCACCTGACCGACGCCAAGGGCAGGCGTGTCGACTTCCGCAATAGCATTATCGTAATGACCAGCAACATCGGCGCCGAGCTTATCAGGAAAGGAAGCGCAATCGGCTTTGCCTCCCGCGGTGATGAAGCCAAGACCCAGCAGATGGACTACGAGCTGATGAAGAGTAAACTGCTGGACGAAATGAAGAAGACCTTCCGTCCGGAGTTCCTTAACCGCATCGACAGCGTGATGGTATTCCACTCGCTGACAAAAGAGGACATCCGCAAAATTGTTGACCTTATGCTGGCAATAGTAGGCCAGCAGCTTGGAGAAAAGGGGATAAAGCTGGAAGTAACCGATGCTGCAAAAGACTTCCTCGGCGAGAAGGGCTACGATGAGGTCTTCGGAGCCCGCCCGTTACGCCGGGCGATTCAGGATATGGTTGAGGACAAACTCTCGGACAGTCTGCTCCGCGGACAATTCAGGTCGGGAGATACCGCCGTGGTTGACCTGGAAGGAGAAGAGATTGTGGTGCACCCAGCGGCTCAGGAGGCGCTGGTAGGGGAAGAGAAACCTTAAAATTAATAAAAATGGTAAAGCTAGAATTTCTTTAGAAGGCGGGATCACGTATCACCTGTATAACTTGAAATACCCGCCTTATTTGTTTTATAAAAATACTGGCTAACGAAAAACACGGGGGCAACTCAGAGACATGATAATAGACTGGGGTGAAGCTGTACGAGTCGGTGTAGTGGGCTTCGGCGTAGTCTTTCTGGTCCTTGTAATTCTGGCGGTGGCAATATGGCTGACCGGGATTGTGATTGGCAAAATCAGTAACAATAAGAACGGACCCGCCGCCGCAGAAACTAACGGTGAAAGTAAAAAACAGTAAAGAAGGAGCTTAAAATTGGCACAGGAAATTATAGAAGTCCCGATAACAGGCAAGATTTTGAGTGTGGAAGTTAAAGAAGGGGACACAGTTGAAGAAGGAGACGTGATTTGCTTCGTTGAGTCAATGAAGATGGAGAATCCGATATTGGCTCCGGTAGCCGGCAAAATCACAGAGATAAAAGTTGCTAAAGGGGATGCGGTTGAGGTAGGCAGCATGATAGCTAGTATCGAATATTAGAAGGAGTTGGGTAATGGGCTCTCTCTTAATGGGCTTTACCGGCCTTACCTGGGCAAATGGTATACTGATTGTTATTTCGCTCGTCTTCATTTATCTTGGCATCGCCAAGAAGTGGGAGCCCTATGAACTCATCCCTATCGGTGTAGGATTACTTCTGGCTAATCTACCAAATAGCGGAATATTAATTATGCCCTATGAGGTAGAAGGAGAATTCGGGCGTGCCGGCCTCCTGGGAATACTTATCGAATTTACCCTTCTCAGGTATACCATCCTGCCTCAATTTATCTTTCTGGGGCTTGGCGCCATGACCGACTTCGGCCCCCTGCTGGCTAATCCCAAGCTGTTTTTGCTCGGAGCAGCGGCACAGGTGGGGATAGTTGTCGCCTTCTTCGGAGCCCTGGCTCTGGGTCATTTCGGTTTCGCCAACTTCGGCATAGAAGAGGCGGCTTGCATCGGTATTATCGGCGGTGCTGACGGGCCGACAACAATCTTCACTACCTCCAAGCTAGCTCCAGACTTTATAGGAGTAACTGCTGTAGCCGCTTATTCCTATATGGCGATGGTAGCCCTCATTCAACCTCCTATAGTAAGGCTGCTGACATCCAAGAAAGAACGGCAAATTTACATGAAACCGCAGATACGCCAGGTTTCACAAAGAGAGAAGATTTTATTCCCGGTAATATCTACAATACTCGTTATACTGATAGTCCCTTACAGTGCCCCCCTGGTAGGAATGCTTATGTTTGGCAACCTGCTTAAAGAGAGCGGGGTGGTGGAAAGGCTTTCCGATACGGCTGCAAACTCTCTTATCACCATAGTAACCATAGTCCTTATGCTCTGTATCGGGGCGAGCATGCCCGGAGAACTGGTGGCACGCCCCGAGACTCTTATGGTCCTCGGTTTGGGTCTGGTCGCCTTCGCCATCGGGACAGCGGGAGGCGTGCTTATGGCGAAAGTAATGAGGCTGGTTACCAAGGAACCCCTGAACCCGATTATCGGGGCGGCAGGAGTATCGGCAGTACCAATGGCAGCCCGCGTGGCTCAGCACCTGGGACAAAAGGATAACCCGCGCAATTTCCTGCTCATGCACGCTATGGCGCCGAACGTCGCCGGCGTTATCGGCTCCGCAGTTGTCGCCGGTGTTTTCCTGAGCCTGATAGGCTAAGTTTAAGATAAGTTATTTATAGAACCTCACCCCCTGTATCCCTCCCGATTGTATCGGGAGGGAAAGTTTTATGAAGAGGGGCGAAGCCCCTCTTCACTCCCCGTTTTTTTCTTTAGAAGGAAACCGAACTGTGGAGAGGAGTTTAAGAGGGGCGGAGGCAAGCGGGCGGGAATAGATAATATAAGGGGATGGGGTTATCAAAAAACCTGAAAATACCCTTGCATAACCGCCTGAAATCGAGTAAAGTCAAGCCGTGAGCAAATCGGACAAGTCAAGCTCTAGGACTGTCTTCGTCTGCCAGCAGTGCGGCAAAGAGGAGTTGAAATGGCTGGGACGCTGCCCTAACTGCCAGGAGTGGAACAGCTTTGTCGAAAAAACGGTTTCTGCTCCGTCTCCTTCCCGCAGGTCCGGCTCTTCCGCAACTCAACCCCGGGAGCTATCGGATGTCGCCCTTGAAGCAGCCGACCGCTCTCCACTGCCGATGCCCGAGTTCAACCGGGTGCTGGGCGGAGGGCTGGTGCCCGGCTCCCTTATGCTCACCGGCGGCGACCCCGGTATCGGCAAGTCCACCCTGCTCTTGCAGGTCTCGGCGCTGATAGCCGGGATGCGGGGCAGGGTCGTCTATGTCTCCGGGGAGGAAACCCCGCACCAGATTAAGCTCCGGGCGGAGCGCCTGGGAATAACAGGAAATAACCTGTTCCTTCTGGCGGAAACGGACCTCAGTATGATACTTAGCCAGGTCGAGGAACTATCACCCGCCCTGGTAGTCATAGACTCCATTCAGGCGGTCTATCTCCCCGAAGTGGACACGGCGCCGGGAAGCATCACCCAGGTACGGGAGTGCACACTGAGGCTGATGAACTGGGCGAAGCAGGGCGCGGTGCCGGTTTTCATCGTCGGGCACGTGACAAAAGACGGCGCTATTGCCGGTCCCCGCACCCTCGAGCACATTGTCGACGCCGTGCTCTACCTCGAAGGCGAGCCTTTCAGCTCCTACCGGCTGCTGCGCTGCGTGAAAAACCGCTTCGGCTCGACCAACGAGATAGGCATCTTCGAAATGAAAGAACAGGGACTGGTAGAGGTGGAGAACCCTTCAAGGGCATTCCTTTCCCAGCGACTGGACGAGTCCATAGGCTCTGCCGTCGTGCCTGTCCTCGAAGGCAGCCGCCCCCTGCTGGTGGAAATTCAGGCGCTGACCAACCCCACCAGCTTCGGCTTGCCCCGCCGCACCGCCAACGGGGTCGACTTCGGCAGGCTGCTTCTTATAACCGCCGTGCTTACCCGGCGTTTAGGCTTAAAGCTCGGCAACCAGGACATAATCGTCAATGTCACCGGCGGGCTTAAAATCGGCGAGCCGGCGGCGGACCTGGGCATCGCCCTGGCGATTGCCTCCAGCGCCCGTGATATGGCGGTTGACCCTCACCTGGCGGCGGTTGGCGAGGTGGGACTGAGCGGTGAACTGAGAGCCGTCCCCCAGCTTGACAGACGGATAAACGAAGCCGCCCGCCTCGGCTTCAAACGCTGCCTGGTGCCCAAAACCGGCGCCGATTTACCCGGTAAAGATATCCAGCTTATTCCCGTTGGTACCCTGAAAGAAGCCATCAGGGTGGGACTGGTCGGAATGAAAAAGTGAAGTGCCAGAATTTGTAGAAGCTGCCCATAAAGAAAAGGAGGTAAATAATGAGCGAAGTAAAAGGCGTGGGTAAATTCTGCGACTCCATCTGTCCAATCTGCACCGCCGCCCGAAAAAATGCCGGCTGGCTCAAGCCGGTGATGAAAGCGGAATATTACAGCGTCGGCCAACTGATGAAAGTTCTCAGAATTCCCTGGCCCTGCATCTCCAGAGAGAAGCAGACCGGCAAGAAGCCCTGGGAGTAATATCCTGCCCGCAGAGATATTATCAATCAGAGGGGGCGGGACTATTTGAGGTAAAAAATAAAGAAATAACGGGAGGAATAAAATGGCCTGGAATATTAAAGGTGTCTGGCATGAGTCCTGCGCTTCGGAGGGGCACTGCTCCTTCTACTTCGGCAGGGACAGGGAGGAACCCTGCAAGCAGTGGGTCTTGTTCCAGATAGAAGAGGGACAAATCGACGGAGTGGACGTTGGCGGCACCCTGGTGGTCACTATAGCCGATATGTACTCGAATAAAGCCGCCGACCTGATGGCGAAAGGCGCGGAAGGGGCGATATATATCAGCGACAAAGCCACTGAGGAGCAGAGAAAAGTCCTCGAGCCCTTCTTCGTTAATAACGTACCGGGTATGGGGATGATAAGAAAGTGCCTGGGCGTTAAATACGTCGATATTAATCTGAGCCAGGAAGGCAGCACCTGCCACGTTAAAATGCCCCAGGCGGAATGGGAAGCTTCGCTGACCGTCGGCGGAGACGGCAAGAACCCGCAGCGCATAGAGAACTCGGTGTTCAGCCGGGCATTTTCGGTGCTTAATATCTGCAACACCCACTACTGGAACTACAACGACTTCGGCAGAAAGTGGGATTTCATAAACCGCAGCGGCGCCAGGGCTGACTTCGATTTGAAGGGGTAGTGTAAAGTCCGGTCTTGACTTACCTCATTCCGGCGGAAGCCGGAATCCAGATGACGATTGATTGTATCTATACGTCTGGATACCGACTTTCGTCGGTATGTTTAATCACAAACTAACGAAATGTAAGATACTCTACAATAGTCGATACTCTGGAAGATAGAATAAATGCGGGGCTGACGGGGAAGAAGGACTGATTATCAGGGATTGCTGTTTTTCGCTATTCCAGAATTTTGAAATCCAAAATGCTGTAAGAATATACACCGGGGTCGCCGGCTCTGTAAGAGTCGCGAAGGGCAATATAGGTGGGATAGCCGGTATCTTCGTTGTACTTAATGCTGAGCCGGTTAAATCCTTCCTCCTCTTTTTCTGTAAGAGCTTTGCGGATTCTGGCAAAAAGTTCCGGGACCGTATCAAGGCTGTCAATGTCCGGAGGAATCCCCTTCACTGATTCTTCCAGAGCAGCAACGCCGTTTTTCACTCTTACCCGTACTTCCGAATGCCCATCACCCGTTCGTGCCTTAAAAGTGTATTCATAGCTCGATATATCCTTGCTCTCCCACAGGTTCTCGTATTTATCCAGCTCGGCTTCTAAACGGGCGTATCTGATTTCCCTGGGTTCAAGAATCTTGAAATCAGAAATAGTGTAGGAATATAGACGCGTATTGGATAATTCACCCCGGTAGTGTCTTAGAGCGATACACAAAGGATAGCCGATATCTTCGTCATACCTGATGTCAAGTTTAAAACTCCCGTTTTCCTCTCTGGCTTCCAGGACATCACGGACTCTGTCAAAGAGGTCGGGGACCGTATCGTAGTTGCTGATATCCATCGGCAGCACTTCGCTTAATTCACCTCTGTAACGGCTCTCCAGTCTTTCCGATATGGCGGGACTGCCTTCCACTCGTACCGCTACTACCGAAATCCCCTTATTGTTAGACACTCTGAGAGTGTACTGGTAGTTCGATATTGCCTTGCTTTCCCACAGGCTCTCGTGTCTGTCCAGCTCGGCTTCTAACCGAGCATATCTGATATTGGAATTCAGCGTGTAACCGGCGAATATAAGCAAAAGGATGACGACAAGAATTAATGCAGACAGGCTCCGCCATCTCGGCGCGGGCAGGTATTCCAGCAATGAAACAGGGAGCTTCTTAATTTCTTGCGCTTCCTTGCGGCTTTGACTATCCATTCCCCGTTCTCCTTGTAGATAGCGTGCGTTAACACGTGTTGTAACTATATATACGGAGAAGCGGGAAAAGTATCACGGCTAATCAACAAAAGGTATCACGCAGATAAAGCGCATCATCTCGCTGCCGGTGTTCCTGAAGCAGTGGTTTTCCTCACCGGGGACGAAGACGACGCTGTCAACGCTGACCGGCGTTTCTACGCTGTCGCTCACCGCCACGCCTTTCCCGGAAAGGACGTAAACTTCGTGCTCCCAGGCGTGAGCGTGGAACGGAGTGGCGCTGCCGGGCTCGACATCGAAGACGCGCATGCAGAAGTTCGGCGCTCCGTCACCGGCATTGACGACCTCCCGCTTGACCACTCCCGGCAGCTCAATAGACGGCTCAGCATCAAGGTACTTCTTAACCTTCATCCAGTTCCTCCGTTTCTTCTTCGTCCTTATCATACCAGGCAACCGCATTCGTTCTTATTCCGCCCCGCTCCTGATACTCAGCCTCTACCGTCATCAAAAGCGGCTGCACCAGCTTCACCAGGTCATTGAGGATGCGGTTGACGACGTGCTCCTGCAAAATACCCACATTGCGGAAAGAGGTCAGGTAGTATTTCAGCGACTTCAACTCGACGAGAGTAGTATCCGGCAAATAGGTGATAGTTATCGTGCCGAAATCGGGCAGGCCCGTCCAGGGGCAGACGGCGGTAAACTCGTCGGTCTCGTAGACCACCTCGGTTGCCGAGTCGGGATAGTCGAAAGGGACTGCTTCCAGTACGTCAACGTCTATGGCATCTTCCTGTTGAATATCGAACTGCCTTGAGGTGTACCTGTCTTCGTCCATTCTATTACTCCTTGTTTACCCGAATTTAAGAATCTGCTACGGGTATTTTTACTACTTATGTCATTGCGAGCACCGATTTTATCGGGGCGAAGCAATCTCAATAAATATATCTATATAGATTATTTCGTCGTCCCGATTTCATCGGGACTCCTCATAATGACAATTGTCTTTGAGATTACTGTGTCAATAAAATATTGCCAGGACTATTCGCAATTACAATCTATTTGTCGTTAATCAAACAGCATATTTCACGGCCATACCATATTTTTACACTAGATTTCACGTTTAATAATATCATAGAACCGGCCCCTGGCGTTACGCTCCAGCCAGGGATAATGGCCGCACCTCGGCAGCAGGACAAATTTGAAACTTTTAAGAACACGGGAAAGGGGCACTTCTATCCCTTCAGCCAGATGGGGGTCATAGTCGCCGTGGAGCGCCAGTACCGGGCACTCTATTTTCTTCCCCATTTCGAGGAGCTCACCGCTTGTCCTCAGCTTTTTTGCCTGGCTCCACACCTTCTGGTTTATTTCGTACTGGCATTCCATCACCTCGGTGTCATAGGAAAGAGGGGAAAACGAATCGGACTTAAAAAATATCATCCCCAGTTTGCCCATAAGCCTGTTCTTATCTCCGGCGGCAGGGCCATCCAGTGTCTCCAGAATGGAAAAGACCTCCGCCCTTTCTTTTTCAGTGAGCCGGCTCAACCGGGCGATATCAATATTCACGGCATATTTTTCTTCAAAGGCTCCACTGCCGACCAGTATCAGCTTCTTCACCAGTGCCGGATACCGGGCGGTTAAAACGAAACCGAGCATCGCCCCCCACGAATGACCAATCAGGGTAAGCGGAAGGGCCCCGTTTTCTTCCAGAACAGCCTTAAGCTCTTCTATCTGGCCCTTAAATGTCCCCGCCGTCTGGAGCGGCTCAAGGACACCGCAAAGGGAGGAAAGCTCCCTCGCCACCGGCGCCATCTCTCCGGGCACTCCCGGCCCGCCGTGAACCACTGCCACGGTGAAAGGCCCGTCTCCATATTTCCTAAGGTTTTCCATCATACGTACAGAAGATTCTAACATTATTTGAAATCCAAAACCAATGAAAATTAAAAGGGGTGGGGTTCTATAAATTTTAAATATCTGTAAACCCGCCGTACATCAAATATGCAGGACAGGCGTGTTTGTGATAGAATTGGGGCTGGTACATTACCGAAAAGCGGAGGTAACTTATGAAGTGTCCCGTTTGTGGGAAGGATGCCAGAGCCCATATCTACTACTGCGCTAAGTGCGGAGTTTACGTGCATGAAAAGTGCTGGCAGGAGCACATGGATACAGCTCACAAGGAGGAATAGAATTGAAAAGATGGCTGATGGTCATCAGGGCTCCTTTCCTGCCCCTCTCGGTGGTGCTGGCGTTTCTCGGTGCCTGTATCGCCTGGTGGTACAGCGATGCCTTTAATCTTGGCTCCTTTCACCTCGGTTACGCCTTTTTAGCCGGTTTCGGCATACTGCTGGCGCACATTAGCGTTGACGTGCTGAACGAGTATTTCGACTACAAAAGCGGTATAGACCTGGAGACTGAAAAGACCCCCTTCAGCGGGGGCAGCGGTGCCCTGCCAGAGGGACTGATTACTGCCCGGCAAGCGCTCTGGCTCGGCCTGGGTGCCCTTATCGCAATCGTCCCCATCGGTATCTATTTTATAATAGTGAAAGGCTGGCCCCTGCTGCCTCTACTGCTGGTGGCGGCCATCCTGACCGCTATTTACAGTCCGTTTATCCTCAAGACGAGGTGGCCCGAGTGGGCGCCGGGGCTGGGGATGGGAGCTTTGCCTGTCCTGGGCGCTTACTTTGTCCAGATAGGCGAGTACACCCTGCCCGCAATCATAGCTTCCGTGCCTTCTTTTATCCTGGTTCATAACCTGCTGCTGCTTAACGAGTTTCCCGATGTGGAAGCCGACAGGAAAGGCGGCAGAAAGACGACTCCTATCGTTTTCGGGAAAAAGAAGGCGGGCGTCTTCTACTCGGTGATGACGGTGCTGGTCTACCTGTGGATAATCGGCGGCGTAATAGCGGGGCAGATGCCGGTCTGGTCCCTGGTAGCTCTGCTTACCCTGCCCTTCGCTATCAAGGCGATTCGCGGCGCCCTGAAGCCCGATGATATGAGCAGTCTTATGCCGGCTATGGCAAACAACGTTCTGGTTGTCCTCCTTACTCAGCTTCTCCTGGGCATCGGCTACATCCTGGCGAGGGTATTCTAAGCGTAATGAAGCCGGTAGACCTTATTTTACTGCACGCGCCGAGCGTCTATGACTTCCGCAAAAAGACCATACTTTACGGTCCGGTCAGCGACCTGATTCCGCCCTCTCCCGTTTTCGAGATGTACCCCATCGGCTTTACCAGCATTGCCGAATACCTGGAGCGTGCCGGTTACAGGGTGCGCATCGTTAACCTCGCCGTGCGGATGATGAGAGACAAAAACTTCGACGCCGGAGAGATGATAAAACGCCTGAAAGCGCCGGTCTTCGGCATCGATTTGCACTGGATGGTGCACAGCCACGGGTCTATCGAGATTGCCCGGCTGGTAAAAAAGCACCATCCCGACTCTAAGCTCGTCTTCGGCGGTTTTTCCTCGTCCTATTTCTACCAGGAACTAATCGAGTACCCGGAGATTGATTACGTGCTCAGGGGCGACTCCACAGAGGAACCCTTCCGGCAGCTTATGGACTGCATAAGCGGGAGTGAAGAACCTGGAGCGGTGCCCAACCTTGTCTGGAAGGACGGCCGGGGTGAAGTCCGGGAAAATCCTTTCACCAATATTCCGGAGGACATCAGCAATGTTATGGTAAGGCACTACGATAGCGTGATACGCTCCGTTCTCAGGCACCGCGACCTCATCAGCTACATTCCTTTCAGCGACTGGCTCGGCTATCCCATCACGGCGGTTATTACCTGCCGCGGCTGTAACCACAACTGCACCATCTGCGGAGGCTCGGCAGCCGCTTTCAAGCGTATTCACCACCGGGATAGACCCGTCTTCCGTACCCCGGAGTCGGTTGTCAACGATATAAAGCAGATTGAGCGCTTCAGCCGGGGACCCATCTTCGTTCTCGGCGACCTCTACCAGAACGGAGAGGACTACGGCTATGAGATTTTGCATCGACTCCGGAAGGAAGGGGTGAAAAACCAGCTCATTTTCGAGCTGTTCTCCCCGGTGCCGAAGGACTTTTTAAAGGAAATGAGTCTGGCATCTCCGAACTTCTGCCTGGAAATCTCTCCCGAGTCTCACGACTACGAGATAAGGAAGGCTTGCGGTAGAAACTACACTGATGAGGCGCTGGAGCGGACACTGACCGATGCCCTCGACGTCGGCTGCGGAAGGCTCGACGTATTCTATATGACCGGACTGCCGAAGCAGGATACGAATTCGGTAATGGGTACGATAGACTACTGCGGCGACCTGCTGGAGAAGTTCAGGGGAGATAAGCGGCTTTCTCTCTTTATCGCCCCGATATCACCCTTCCTCGACCCCGGCAGCCTCGGCTTCGAGCACCCTGAGAAGTACGGCTACCATGTGCTTTTCCGCACGCTTGAGGAACACCGCCGGGCGCTGGTATCGCCGAGCTGGAAATACTCCCTGAACTATGAGACTGACTGGATGACGCGTCACCAGATTGCCGACAGTGCCTATGAAGCCATCCTGCGCCTAATCCGCCTCAAGGCGAAATACGAGGTTATCTCCGGGGATATAGCTGATATCGGTGTGAAGCGTATCGAAGCCGCCCGGAAAATGATGCACCGCCTCGACGAGGTACTGGCAAAAGGCGACTCTGAAGAGGAGTTATCCCGCTTGAAACCGGAGGTGGACAGGATAAACGCCTTCCCGGTTAGCGAGAAAATGCAGCTTGAACTGCCGGTGGGGCTTGTAAAATTCAAAGTCCTGAACTGGTTCTGGTCGCGACTGACCGGCAAATGAAATTTAAGAGGGGC
>CAZOUZ010000003.1:0-15727 GCA_964583115.1 uncultured Dehalococcoidales bacterium | reverse complement strand
CTCTGCCTCTCCTTTACGCCCTTTATACTACCTTTTTATGCGCCAGACGGTGCCTTTCGGTGTGTCCTCAAGAGATATTCCGGCTTCATCCAGTTTATTCCGTACCATATCCGCCTGCTGCCACTGTTTCTCTTTCCTCAGTTCCTGCCTGACCGCAATAAGGTCGTTAAGCATCATTTCCGCATCGCTGCTGTCACCGGGAGCGCGGCCGAGTTCCTGATATATTGCTGCGTAGACACCGGCGATATTTTCGGCATCCAGCGGCAGCTCTTTACCTGCTTCAAGAGTCAGTCCCAGGATACCGGCCAGCTCTCTCAGCGTCTGCTGCGCCGGCTCGACATTGAAGTCTTCGTCACTGAGACGGTTAATCTCTCTGGCAAGGTCGAAGAGGGCCGCCAGCGCCTGCGGAGTCCCGAAGTCGTCGTCCATAGCCTCTATGAACCGGCTTCGATATGCTCCGGTATCTATCTGTGCGGGGCCTTTATCTCCCTTCGCTTCGCTCCTGACCGCCTGCCGCAGTCTCTCCGCTCCCTTTTCCGCCGCCTCCAGCGCTTCTTCCGAGTAGGTGAGCGGACTGCGGTAGTAAGAGCTGAGGATAAAGACGCGGATGGCATCGGCACTGTACTTTTTCAATGCCTCTCTTATTGTTATCAGGTTGCCAAGTGACCGGCTCCCCTTCTCCTCTCCCACCAGCAACAGCCCGTTATGCAGCCAGTATTTAACGAAAGGTTTTTTGCCAGTAAAGCTCTCCGACTGCGCTATCTCGTTCTCGTGGTGGGGAAAGACTACGTCCTGCCCGCCGCCGTGGATATCCAGCGTCTCGCCGAGGTGCTTAATCGACATTGCGCTGCACTCGATGTGCCAGCCGGGCCTTCCCTTACCCCAGGGACTGTCCCAGGACGGCTCGCCGGGCTTGGCTTCTTTCCAGAGGAGAAAGTCCATCGGGTGTTCCTTTTCCTCTCCGGGCTCGATTCGCGCCCCCGCTACCATCTGCTCCAGACTGCGGTGGGACAGCTTGCCGTAATCGGGTACGTTCCTTACCCGGAAGTAGACGTTGCCGCCGACGGCGTAGGCGAACTCCTTTTCCACCAGTCCCTGGACAATCTCCAGCATCTTGTCTATCTCGCCCATCGCCCGGGGATAAACGTGCGCCGGGAGGACGTTCAGTGCCTTCATATCCTCGTCATAGCGCTCGACATACTTCTGCGTAAGCTCCGGGACCGAGATGCCGCGCTCGTTAGCGTGGGCGATGATATTGTCCTCGATGTCGGTAATATTCTGGACGTGTTTGACCCGGTAGCCGCGGAACTCCAGATAGCGCCGGACGACGTCGAAGAAGATATAGCTCAGGGCGTGGCCGATGTGGGCATCATCATAGGGATTGATGCCGCAGACATACATCTTTACCTCGTCGCCCTGGGGCACAAACTCCTCTTTTTTCCCGGAAAGGCTGTTAAATACTTGCATCGTTACTCTCCCGGTTCTCCCAACGCTCCGTCTTTAACGGCTAATGTCACTTTAGCCATTGTTTTATTGTTCCTGTTCTTTGATTCCCTCTATTAAAGCGACGGCAAAGGCGGCTATTCCCTCTCCCCTGCCGATAGAGCCCAGTCCGTTGGCGGTGCTCGCCTTAATGCTGACCTGCCCGATGGCGACGCCCAGTGTCTTGCCTAAGGTTTCCCGTATCCTGTCTATATGTTCGCTGAGTCTGGGCTGCTCGGCAATAACGGTAGCATCGATATTGCCTGTCCGCCAGCCGTTATCTTTAAGGGTGTTTCTCACTCTTTCCAGCAGCACCAGGCTGGAGATATCCTTAAACTCCGCTTCGCCGGGCGGGAAGTGCCTGCCGATATCCCCCAGGGCGGCCGCTCCCAGCAGGGCATCTATAATAGCGTGGGTCAGGACATCGGCGTCGCTCCAGCCGCCGAGTCCCTTGCCGAAGGGTATCTCTACCCCGCCCAGCACCAGTTTGCGACCCGCCTCCAGTGGGTGAACGTCATAGCCGATACCGATGCGCATCTTTTTCATCCCCTCTTCCGCAGTAAAATTTCAGCCAGTGCCAGGTCGTCGGGGGTGGTTATTTTTATGTTGTCGTAAGAGCCGGTATAGATTTTTACCGTACTGCCGGATTGCTCCACCGCCCTGGCGTCGTCGGTTACCTCGTACCTCAACTGGCGGTAGGCATTTTGTATTATATCAAATCTGAATATTTGCGGCGTCTGCACCGCCCAGAGGTTGTGCCGCGGCGGCGTCCCCTGCACAATCTGGTCGTCCCCGGCGAGCTTGATGGTATCGGTAACCGGCACTGCGGCGATTGCCGAACCCGTCTCCCGGGCGACTTCGAGTCCCCGCTCAATCAGGTCTGCCGTTACCAGCGGTCTGGCGCCGTCGTGGATGACCGCCCAGGTACATCCACCGAGCCGGTCAAGTCCGGCGATTACCGAGTCCTGGCGGCGCTCACCGCCCTGGCAGACGTCCGTCACCTTCGGCCAGCCCTGTTCGGCAATCAATTGTTTACCCTGCTCCAGGTTACGCTCGCTGAGGACGACGACAACCTGGTCGATAGAGGCGCACTCCTGAAAGGTGCCTATCACCCGGGCTAAGACCGTTTTATCACCTAGTTGAGCGAATACCTTATCGGTACCGTTCATCCGCCGGCTCGAGCCGGCGGCGACAATCACCACTCCGACTTTTTGTTTTTCGCTGTTTTCCATTTTTTGAGCCTGTTTGCGCCTGCTCCGGTTAATCTGAGTGTACACGTAATACAGGCTGTTTAGCAACCTTATTTTTTGTATCTATTCCCGCCCGCTTGCCTCCGCTGAAGCTCCTGCCCGCCGTCCCGATTTCACCGGGACTATGGGAGGCGGGTTAGCGCAAGCAGGCCGCCCTTAAGGAAGCTGGAGAGGGGCTGTGCCCCTCTCTAAAACTCTCCCCGCTCTTCTTCCGAAGAAGCGAGAAATATAAAGGGGGACGGGCTGTAAAAAATTCATTTATAGACGATTGCCTTTTAACGTCAGGTCCGGGCTTGACAGAAACGCCAGGTGATAGTAAAATAGTTAATAAAGTTAATTATATAAATAAATAATTATTTATTCTATAAAGTAGTTTTACAAGATGCCGGATTCAAGAGAGCACAGTATCCTGGACAGCGTTGCGGAAGATATGTTTTCTACTATGCCGCTTATCGGCAGAAGTATCCGCCGGAAACTGTTCAAAACGGCTATGACAGGCTTTCATGAGGATATCGCTCCGCCCCATATTGAGATTATCAAGCTGCTGGAGGAAGCCGGAACGCTCCATATCGCCGAAATCGGTGAAAGACTACTGATTGCCAGACCGCAAATGACCCACCTGATAGACAAGCTTGTAGAACTGGACCTGGTTGAAAGGCAGATAGGCACGGAAGACAGAAGAATGATTGACGTAATGCTCACCGATAAAGGAAAAGCGATTATCAAGGAACATGAGGACCATATCAGAAAGGCTACTATGGAAGCGTTATCACCCCTCACTGTTGGAGAGTTGAAAGAATTATCTGCTTCATTGAGAACGCTGCGAGAGATATTCTCCAAGCTGGAATAGGCAAAACCCCCGATTAGACATCAGAGCACCTGTATCTCCTAGAGAGGACTTTTTATGAGACCAATGCAGAACGGCGGACAGAATATACTCGACGATGACCGGGTCGGCCGGTTACTGGTGAAACTGTCGATACCGGCTTTTCTGGGTATGTTCGTAATGACGTTATACAACGTGGTAGACACGATTTTCATCGGTCGCTACGTCGGATCTCTCGGTATTGCCGGGCTTTCCATCGTTTTTCCTATTCAGATGCTGTCAATGGGGATTAGTCATATGACGGGAATGGGCGGCGCATCATTGATTTCAAGACTAATCGGAGCCAATAACGTCTCCAGGGCAGAACACGCCCTGGGTAATGCTATGACCCTGACTATTATAATGTCGGCAATAATAACGGCGGTCGGCTTATCCAATACGGACTTCTGGCTCAGGCTGATTGGTGCCTCGGAGACAATCCTCCCCTATGCCAGGGACTACATGACAATCATTCTCATCGGTATGTTTTTTCAGACCTCCGCCATGACAATGAATTTCCTGATAAGAGCCGAGGGAAACGCCCGTGTCCCGATGACAGGAATGATTATAGGTGCAGTGTTAAACATAATACTGGACGCGATTTTTATCATACCGCTGGATATGGGAATAAAGGGGGCGGCACTGGCTACCGTGATAGCCCAGATAATTTCCGTTGGGTATTTTATAAGCTACTATATGAGCGGAAAGAACTTTCTTAAAATCCATATCGGAAACCTGGTCCTTGAACTGGATATATTAAAGGGAATTCTTGCCATAGGAATCGCCTCTTTTGCAATGACGATAGCCGGAAGCCTGTCCGCCATTTTTGTGAACAGGATGCTCGTTGGTTACGGCGGCGACCTCGCCGTGTCCGCCTTTGGTGTTATTAACCGCATAATGATGTTTGCATTGATGCCGGGGATGGTCTTCGGTCAGGGTCTTCAACCGATTCTCGGCTTCAACTACGGGGCGAAACGTTTTGGCAGGGCATTGAGGGCAATAAAGATAGCCATTACCGTCTCAACAGCCTTCAGTATTATTGCATTTATGTTCCTCTATTTCTCTCCGGAGATATTTATTCGCATCTTCACCACTGATAATGGGCTTATCGCTCTGGGTTCTTATGCCGCCAAGCGTATCTGGCTGGCTCTGTACCTGATAGGTTTTATGATGATTGGTTCGATAGTCTTCCAGTCAATCGGGAAAGCCGTCCAGTCATTCGTTACCGCCATAGCAAGGCCGGCCTTGTTCTTACTTCCCGCAATATTCATACTGCCGCATTTCTGGCAACTGGACGGCGTATGGCTGGCTTTCCCGATTACAGACGGGCTGACTTTCATACTAACCCTGGCACTTTTCATCCCTCAGATACGAGAATTCAAGAGGGCAGAGCGTCAAGCCGGAAGTGAGCAGCCTCCGCCCGTAACCGGCTAATTCGGCAGGATGAAGCCGGGTAATTTCCCGGGTAAGGCAGAAATCAGGGAGCGGCCCGAGGCCGACTGATAATCAAACTCCGCTAATCTTCCACCGGGCAGCAATCAGCAGATGCCTCCTTTGTGCTATAATTGGATTACCTGGCTGGCATTGAATACGGAGGCAAGACTTCTGGAGGCGTTAGCAGTAGCCCAAAAGGCAGTGGAGGCTGCCAGCGACAAGCAGGCAAGTGACGTAGTATTGCTGGATACCCGCGGGATATGCAGCTTCGCCGACTATTTTGTAATCTGCAACGGCGAGAGCACCAGGCAGATTAAGACAATCTACGAGGAAATCGAGCACGCCCTGAAGAAGGAAGGAATTCTGCCTCATCACCACGAGGGGACGCTGGACTCGGGGTGGCTGCTGATTGATTTCGGCGACGTCATCGTCCACATTTTCGCCACCTTTGAGCGCGAGTTCTACAATCTCGACGAGCTGTGGAACAAAGCCACCACTGTGGTCAGAATTCAATAGTCGAAGATTTCGCCCTCACCGAAGAACAGCCTGATTTCTTTTTCCGCAGTCTCATTCGAGTCAGAGGCGTGGGTCGAATTCTGCTGAATATCCAGACCGAAATCTTTTCTTATCGTTCCCGGCTCCGCCTTTGCCGGGTCGGTCGCCCCCATTATCTTTCTTATTTTCTCCACTGCCCCCTCCGCCTCGAAGACGGCGGCGACTATCGGGGTAGAGGTAATATAGTCTATCAAATCCTCAAAGAAATCTTTACCGGCATGAATGGCATAGTGGCGCCCGGCCAGCTCTCTGTCCATGTGAAGCATCCTTAGAGCTACCAGCTTCAGACCCTGCTCCTGCAGGCGGCCAATTATAGTGCCGGCTAATCCCCTCTTCATAGCATCCGGTTTAACAAGAACCAAAGACCTCTCCATATAACTACACTCCTTAATTTTAAACTGGCTGATTTTTTATATTTCAGAGATTGCCTGCCAGTTTTAGCTGATTGATTTATAGAACCCTATCCTCTTAATCCCTCCCGATGCAATCGGGAGGGAAAGTAGTTTCGGAAGAGGGACTCCGTCCCTCTCAGACGCCCTGTTACAGAGCCCCCATATTTTTTACGGTTATTTCTTACCCTGCCGGGGTCTGGTGATGGACGGTCCCCGGAAATAGCTGGGCTGCAGGGTGGTCGGGTTATCATAATCACCAGTCTCGAACCTCTTCAGTCCGAGCTCGGCTAAAAAGCTCGCCCGCCGCAGTCCGCTAACCGGAGACACAATCACCGCTTTTTCTTTAAGACGGTCGGTCAGCTCGTCAGCCAGGGACGGCAGGTATTCACCGCAGAACACGGTTTTCCCGGTTATCTCGGCACAGAGGGCATCTACAGTGGTCAGGTGCTCGTCAACAATCCGCTGCCACCGATTGTTTTTCTCCTGATAAATAGCGGTGGAAATCTCTTCTCTGCCGGCATTGAATACCGGGCACACCGGCAGACCCGTCCCCGCATACTGATAGGCTTCCGCTTCCAGGGTGCTGATACCGACTATCGGGATGCCCAGACTAAAGGCAAGCCCCTTAGCGGTGCTTATTCCCACTCTCAGTCCGTTGTAGCTCCCCGGTCCCCTGGCGACGATAATGCAGTCAGCCGATTTTATATCCAAGTCATTCTGGTCCAGCAGGTGAGACAGGTTAGACAGCAACTGGGTAGTGTGGTTCTGCCCGCAGCGCCAGGTCAGCTCCGCCAGCACCCTGCCGTCCTGTACCAGAGCCAGGCTGGCGATGTTTGTCGAGGTATCTATAGCTATCTGCATTCTTTTCCTCGCTACGAATCAAGGGAGAGTTTTTCCAACTGCGTTACCAACTCCAGGTAACGCTGGCCTTCCGGCACTATCTTAAATTTGCGGCCGGTATCGGAAAGATAACCAATCCCGATTAAGAGGTGTTTTTCGGGAAGGATACTCAGTGCCTTCTCCGCCCATTCCACCACGCAGACACCCCCGCCATAGAGATAGTCGTCCAGTCCGAGGTCCATACTCTCTTCGATACGGTCGAGCCGGTAGAGGTCCATATGATAAAGGGGCAGCCGACCGTAAAGCTCTCTCATAATGACAAAGGAAGGGCTTAAGGCATACTCCTCGATACCCAGCCCCCAGGCAATGCCCTGGGTAAGACAGGTCTTTCCCGCACCAAGCTCCCCGACGAGGAGGAAAACATCGCCGGGCAGAGCCAGTTCGCCGAGGCGCCTGCCGAGTTTCTGGGTCTGCTCAGGACTGTTACTGGTAAAATTAAGTTCGCTCATATCGGTATTCGCTTTTAGATGGGCTCGTTCACTCGAACTAGCCGTATAATTTCCCCGGTCCCACTGCGAAATGGAACACCGGTCTGGTTATTTCTAATATATTCAGGGGATTGTGTACTATGCCTGCCGGGATGAAAGCCAGAAAAGACTGGTTCATCAGGTTTCTCTCGCCGTCTATCCACAGCTCGATTACCGCTCCCAGGTCGTTCAGGTTCTCCGGGTTGGTGCCGAAAAAAGCGAGTACCTCGTCGTACTCATGGGTATGGGGTTCGGGGCTGCCTTTATCTTCTTTATCCGTAGGCCAGAACCAGACGCATTCCACATAGAAAGCCCCTTCGATTACTTCACTATCCAGGTACATCATGCGTGTGCTGGTCTCAGAAGAAAGCGAACCGCCCCAGGATGGTACAACAATGTTTTGTTTCGGCTGAGTGACAATATATTTCCCGTGTTTGAATTCTTCCATTGGATATTCCTCCCGTTCCGAAACCGGTTTATCTTAATAAATAAACTATATTTCCAATAAAAATTATAAGCAAGACGTCATCTTACCCAACATGTGAACAAGCTGACCCTTAATTCGAATTTCTTGAATATTCCTTATTCATTTGCTGAAGTGCTCCCAACCTGTCCCGGGCAGGTCGATGCGATTCCCCTTTCCATCCAGAAGGATAACCTCTTCGGCTTCGGAAGCCACAATTTCACCGATTACCGTCACCGGGCAGGAGGCCGCTTCTTTCACCTTGCCGATTATTCCCTCGCCGGCGGTAAACAAAAGCTCGTAGTCCTCTCCCCCGGTCAGAGCCATTATCAGCGCCCCGTCCCCGAAGCTGTCCGCAACCGCGGGATGCACGGGCACCCGGTCGATTTCCACTCTGGCGCTGACTCCGCTCATCCGGCAGATATGGCCGAGGTCTGAAACCAGCCCGTCGCTGATATCTATTGCCGCTCTCACCCCGTTTTCCACAAGTATCCGCCCCTCGGCCACCCGGGGATTCGGCTTGAGGAAAGCCTTTTTCAATTCCGTGGTAGATTGGGTATCGAGGGAAAGTCCCTTTTTGAGTATCTCCAGTCCGGCGGCGGAGGCTCCCAGATAACCGGTAACGGCCACTTTATCTCCGGCTCTGGCTGCCGAGCGGGTAAGAATATCCCGGTTTCCGGCGCTGCCAAGGATTGTAATGTTGATAACCACCTGAGGAGCGCTGCTCACATCGCCGCCGGCGATAGCCACCCCGAACTGCTGCGCCAGTCCAATCATCCCCCGGTAGAGGGCGGTTACGTCGTCAACCTCGGTATGACCGGGCAGGGCTAAAGACACCAGCGCGTAGCGGGGCAAGCCGCCCATAGCGGCAATGTCGCTCAGGTTAGCCGCCATCGCCCTCCAGCCAAGCTCTTCCCAGGAAGTTATCTCCAGGGAAAAGTGGACGTCCTCAACCAGGAGGTCGGCGGTAGCAAGCTGTACCGAGCCATTCCCCTGCCAGACGGCGGTGTCATCGCCGATACCGAGAATAAGCTGTTTCCAGGCTTCCTGCTCTTTGTCCTGCGTGGCATAAGCCATCCCGGACAGGAGGTCAATCAGCCCGAATTCCCCGAGCTCCGAAACTTTCATATCGGGAAAATTATATCACGAAGTCAGGATAGCGGTCTAAACAGAAGGGGGCACTGCCAAAAGCAGTGCCCCCCATAAGTCTGGATTAGTGTAGTTACTCCTCTGCTAGTGCAGTTTTAATCTTGTCGTAGGCATCGGTTACGTTGCATCAGGTCTGGTACGGGAACTGGTCCCGGCGCTAGCTGTTATCGCGTGGCGTACCTACCGATTGCGTAATCCGGTCAAGAATAATTGCCATAACGACGATGCTGATTCCGGCAATAAAGGCACGACCCAAGTCAAGGCGTTGAATACCTTTCAGCACTTCCAGACCAAGCCCGGCAGTGCCAATCATCGAGCATATCACTACCATCGCCAGTGCCATCATAATAGTCTGGTTAATCCCTGCCATGATAGTGGGAATGGCAAGAGGCAGCTGTATTTTTAACAGGAGTTGTCTGGAAGTAGTTCCGAAAGCCCTTCCTGCCTCGACTGTCTCAGCAGGCACCTGCCTGATTCCAAGGTTGGTCAGCCGGATGCAGGGAGGAACAGCATAGATGCAGGTTGCCACTACGGCAGGCACTTTACCCAGCCCGAAAAAGAAAACTGCCGGGATGAGGTAAACAAAAGCAGGCATAGTCTGCATAAAGTCGAGTATCGGTCGCAGCACTCCGTAGACGCGGTCGCTCTTGGCGGCGGAAATTCCTAAGGGGATGCCGACCAGCAAAGATACGATTACAGAGACTACGACTATAGCCAGGGTAGTCATGGTATCATCCCAGACTCCCACAATCCCGATGAAAATCAAGCCGAGACCGGCGAACAGGGCAACTTTCCAACTGGCTATTTTCCAGGCAACGGCGACGAATATCGCCAGAATAACCCACCACGGAACCCACCAGAGAAAGTGCTCTATTGATACCAGCGGCGTCCGGATAATATTCGTAATTACGTCGAAGACCGGCGCCAGAGTCAGGGTCAGCCAGTCAACGACAATGTTTATCCATTCACCTAAAGGAAAGAAAATTTCAGGAAAATCAAACATAAATGCCTACTTACACAAGCTTCACCTGCCCGCTCTTCCCGTGATTTCGCGGGAAGAGCGGGCAGGAGCCCGTTCTATCTACATACAGTAAACCTTACATATCGGCAACAGCGTCTTTGACCTTCTGCGCTGCGTCACTGGTAACGAACTTGGTCCAGATATTTTCACGATTCTTAAGGAACCAGATGGCAGCATCCTCCGGTTCTCCGCCGGACTCGCTCATATAAGCCAGGACTTCATCAAGAGTCGCTGTGTTCAGTTTCCACTTACCGAACATCTCTGCTAAATCGGGAGCCTTGTCCGTAAAGCCTGTATGTGCGGCAATAAAAAGGTCAACCGAGGGCCAGCCGCAACCATAGTCTTCGTTCCAGATATCTTCGTCAAAAGCAGGTTCTTCAAGCAGGGTGAGGTCAAGGGCGCCGGCAATCCAGGTGGGCCCCCACAGGTAACCAATCCACGGGTCACCCTTATCATAAGCACCCTTCAGGGAAGCAAAAAGTCCTTCCGAACTACCAGCGTTCATCGTGTCATAGTCATCATCAAGGCCATAAGCCTCAATCTGTAACGGTACGACTATCTCGCACTCCCAGCCGGGAGGTCCGTTCAGGATTAAGCCCTTGCTCTTATTCTCGGGATTGGCAAACAGCTCTTTGTACTGCGCTTCACCGAGGTCGGAGACACTCTTCAGGCCCGGTGCCATCGGGTCGATACCGCGTGCGGAATCTCCCTTGATAACATAGGTCGGCACGACAAATCCGCTCTGCCAGTTGTCATTATTCAGGTATCCAAGCATCTCGATTTCCCCGGCTGCAACTCCCTCATCTACCGCTTCCTTCTGGTTCTGATACCAACCCTCGAGCATAATGTCAATATCACCGGTACGCAGCCCCTGAGTCAGCGGTATCGTTGCTCCGGGTACCAGCTCTACAGTATATCCGTAACCCTCTTCAATGATTATCTTGGCCATCTCGGACTGGAAATGGGCGCTGCCCCAGTTAAGATCGGAAATTTTTATAGTAGGTTTCTCTCCCGCCGCAGTGCCGCAACCGGCCAGGATTATACTGACAGTGATTACTCCTGCCACCAAAGCCATTAATATTTTTCTCATCTTTTCTTTACCTCCATCTTTTCCTTCGGGTTTCCCCGAGGATGCTCTTGAATTTATCCCCGGGAAACTTGTAACTTATGTAAGCTTTTATCACCTCCTCACTTATTAATCTTTGTTATTATTACCATTACCGTTATCGGTATCCGACTGCATAGCGTCAATCAGGTCTTTCCGTGTAATCACTCCCAGCAGGTGGTTGCTATCATCCAGGATTAACAGGGGGATTTCACCTTCGGCTATTAACGGCAGGCATTCGCTGAGGTAAGTATCGGAGAGGGCATGCGGGAACTCGGTCTCCATCACCTCTTCAACCTTTTTCAGTCCTTCTTCCACCGAGGCTTCAGCCTGCGGTGCGGTAACGACACCTTTCATCCTGCCGAAACTGTCAGTGACAAAGGCTACATCGGCTTCCCTGTCTTTCATATCGTTCAGGACGGTCTCCAGGTCGGCGCCTTCTCTCACTCTCACCGATGGTCTCTTCATAATACTGCTTGCCGGCAGAACGTCCCCGCGGGAAACATCCCTGACAAACTCCTTGACGTAGTCATCAGCCGGATTAGTGACTATTTCCATCGGAGTGCCGATTTGCACCACCGCCCCATCCTTCATAATAGCTATTCTATGGCCCAGTTTAAGCGCTTCCGCCAGGTCATGGGTGATAAATACCACCGTCTTGCTCATCGTACCCCGCAGGTTGATAAACTCGTCCTGCATCTGCCGCCGAATCAGGGGGTCCAGAGCACTGAACGGCTCATCCATAAGAAGAATTTCGGGGTCCGAGGCTAATGCTCGTGCCAGTCCCACTCTCTGCTGCATGCCGCCGCTCAGCTCGTGTACCCGGCTCTTTCCCCAGCCCTTCAACCCCACAAGCTCCAGAGCATTGGCAACCTTTTCCTGTCTCGCCTTACCGTGTTCACCCCTTATTTCGAGACCGAAAGCAACGTTATCCTCGACGCTGCGGTGAGGAAGCAGTCCAAAGTACTGAAAAACCATGCTCAGTTTACTGCGACGAAGTTCCCTCAGCGCGAAATTATCCATCTTGGCGATGTCCACGCCATCGATATATATATCCCCTGTTGTGGGCTCGATAAGGCGGTTGATGCAACGGACCAGGGTTGACTTACCGCTCCCTGAAAGTCCCATAACCACGAAAATTTCGTTCTCTTTGACCTCAAAAGAAACATCCTTTACCGCCAGAACATGCCCGGTCTGCTCCAGTATTTCCTGCTTGCCCATGCCGCTATCGGCAAGAGAATATACGCTCTCCGGATCGGGGCCGAAGACCTTCCAGACATTCTTACACACAATACCGGTTTCTTTTTGAGACATTCTACTCCTCGGAAAAAATACGGAAAAAAGTTCACGGATGGCAGAAAATGTGAAAGTGAATTGACTGCAAATTGCAGCAAACGGGGAAGAGCAATAAGGTGCTCAGGGTGGACAGGGAACGATATTCGGTTCGGTTACTCCTAACTTTAACTGTCGCTATTAATCAAGCTTACTTTCTTCTCAAACCGGGTCTTTACCAGCCTGCCAGGCTTATATTGCCCGGCAAAGGTTTTCTATAATCTATCAGGAACGATTAGAGATGTCAAATGCTTAATGCCACCTACAGCAGCGCCGGAGAAGCATTCGGGGTTGACAACGGTGCCAGCAAGGCTACAATTAGTGTAAACTATTTGCAACCCGCATTCGGGGTAACGGCATATATTCCACTATTCAGACTGAGCAGAGGAGAAAGACAAGATGAACGGTCCACTTTCCGGAATAAGAGTCCTGGCTATCGAAAATTACCTGGCAGGCCCGGTGGCATCGATGACAATGGGCGACCTGGGGGCGGAAGTAATCAAGATTGAGCCTGAAGATGGTGATATGAGCCGGCTGACCGTCGGCCCGAACCACAAAGGAGAGTCGAACCACTTTTTAAGCTGGAACCGTAACAAGAAAAGTGTAGTCCTCGACGTCAGGACGCCGTCAGGTAAAAAGGCTTTCTACGACCTTGTCAGGGTATCGGACGTGGTAGTAAATAATTTCAGGCCCGGGGCGATGGAGAGAATAGGCGCCGACCACGAGACACTGAAAAAGATTAACCCGGGGATAATCAGCGTCAATCTCAGCGGCATGGGACCCTCGGGACCGTCCAGGGACCTGCCGGTGGTTGACAGCATCGCCGGCGGACTCAGCGGACTGCTCAGTGTTACCGGAGAACCTGGCGGACGCCCGGTAAGACCGGGACCGGCGGTCTGCGATATCACCTGTGCCTTATACGGAGTTATCGCCACCGTCAGCGCTCTTTACCAGCGGGAAAGGACCGGAGAGGGACAGAACATAGATGTCCCGCTGCTGGCAGCGGGAGTAGCCCTGATGGGCTACCACATCAGCTACTACACCTGCTCCGGAGAAGTGCCGAAGCCGCTGGGTTCGGGCTACCCGTTCACCGCTCCCTTCGGGGCTTACAGGACGAAGGATAGCTGGATTGTGCTCGGCCCCTGCTGGCCCAGAATTGCCCGCGCCATCGGCGCCGATTGGCTGATTGAAGACCCCAGGTTTGCCGAAGCCGAAAACAGGCTCCAGAACAGGACGGAACTCGATAAGGAAATCGAGAAGTATTTTGTGAAGATGGACACGGAGGAATGGCTGACAGTCCTGCGGATGGAGGACATAATCTGCGGGCCGCTCTACTCGGTAGACCGGACGGTAGCCGACCCGCAGGTGAACCACCTCAATATGATACTGAACATCGAACACCCGCTGGGAGGAGAAGTGCGGCTGGCGGGTAATCCGATAATGATGCCGTCATTAAAGGGAGATAATTTGCCGCCGCCTACCCTGGGACAGCACACCGGCGAGGTATTGACCGGCATCCTCGGCTACTCGGAAGACGATATCAGGAAACTAAGGGAAGAGCAGCAAGCCCACGCCGAAGAGACCAGAAAACACACCCGGAAAGAGAAGTAGGGATTTATAAATCCCCCTTAGTCCCCCTTTTTCAAAGGGGGAAATAAAAAAAGAGGGATTTTACCCTCCCTCACTCTAAGCAGTAGCGTTATCCCGGATGGCTCTCCCCAGGCAGTGTTGAGCGACTAAGCAACTCTTTTAAGGCGTCACCGAATACCTTCCGTAACCTCTTTTTTGCACCTCTAAATTTATCCGAATCCCATTCTGTAATTTCTTCCTCGCCAAAATCCTGCCCGTCCAGATATGCCGGAAACTTTATTTCAAACTGCAAGCTCTCTACATTATCCATATTTCCGTAATGCCGGGTAATGTACCCTCCAATCCACACTTCATTCCTGGTCACACTAAAGTTATGCTTACGTAATGCCCTCTCGAAACATCCTGTGAGACGCTCCGAACAGGTAGTCCCGTTAACATTGCCGAGACAAACGTCTGCTAATGGACCCGTAAAGAAACTATGCAGGTCGAAGAGATAAACATGACCAAAATCCCGAATTATTTTCTTAAGTATTTGATTTAGTCGTTCGTGATAAGGAGTGTAGTACCTGGTTATTCGTTCCTCTATTTCGCTTTGATTTAACTCTGTATTATAAAGAGCGCTTCCCAAAGTACTTTCTTTAGAAATAACGGATGATTTCTCAGGGCCGAATAACGGCGGCCGTAATCCACGGTTCAAATTAACAACATATCTGCTGTGGGTAGCTTGAAGCACGGTAATACCCAATTCCGGAAGAAAATCGTATAGCTTGTCCAGATGCCAGTCCATATTGGGCAAAATCAGTCTGGGGTCTCGCTTGAACTGTTTATCTATATTTCGCGGAACGTAGGTACCACTATGAGGCAGGTCAGCCACTACGGGAAGTCTGATTTGCGTTGGAACAAACAAGTTATATAGTTTCACATCATTTTCCTGTCTTCCCCCATTCCCTTAATATTCACAAAAGGAAGGGGGCCAGGGGGGACAGGTCTCCAAATAGCCTCTTCGCTATCTTTTCAGCCAGCTTTTTAATCTATAAGCATGCCTGTTTTATCCTGATTATCCAATCGACTACTCATCCACGAGCTTTTGCCCGGCGAGGAATGCCTGTTTCAGGGCATCGGGGTGTTGTCTTATTGCACCTTTTTCATCGATGCCCTGAAACACCAGCTCCCCGGCATAGTCGATATTCAGAATTCGGAAGAGAGTCTTTATCGTCACCAGCGCCGGCTCGAACAAATCTTTAATCTTCCTGCCGCCGACGGAGACAAAAAGTCCTTTCCTTTTCCGCTCGTCGCCAAGTGGAGGTATTTTGAGCACGTATTTCCGTGCCCAGCGCGACTGAAACCGGTCGATAAATGCCTTCATCGGGGCAGTCACTCCCATAAACTGGATAGGAGAAGCCAGCACGATTACGTCCGCCTGCTCGACCTCTTTATAGATGTCCTGCATATCGTCCTTAATGGCGCACTCGCCCTCCTCGAGGCAGGCATCGCAGTGCTGGCAGGGAGAAATATCGAGCTTGTTAATAACGATTGTTTTAGTCTCGGCGCCTTTGCTGGCGGCGCCTTTCATAACCTCATCCAGCAGCGTATCGGTATTACCCCCCCTCCGGGGGCTGCCGGCGATACCAAGAACCTTCACTCCAACCTCCTGCCGTTCAACTTATTGAACCCATCATAACATAGCTTGAGAAGGCTACCAAATAGGTTTATAGAACCCCA
>CAZOUZ010000002.1:0-33976 GCA_964583115.1 uncultured Dehalococcoidales bacterium | reverse complement strand
GTTTATCGCTGAGAAACTAATGTCCAGCTTGCCATCAAGGTTTCCGGCATAGTCCAGCGATAATGTAGCGTTGTCCGCAGCACCGGGGACCTGGTCTAAAAGATTAAACATAACAGGTTCGGTATCATCTCCGCTGTCAAGGTCAAGGTCTAAGGTACCCGCAGAGAAGACGTTATTGCCGGTTGCCTCAGGGTCGCTGAAATAAGCCCAGGTGCCGCCTCCGACGAGCCCCATCACCATAAGGGCTGCTACTGTTAATCCAAGTATCTTTTTCATCTTTCTCTCCTTTCTTTAAGAATATTTAAGGGTTTACGTTTACGGTTTGTTTAGTGTCATTTTTCAATAAGCCTCACCTCCCAAATTTTAAGATAAATATTAAGCCTCGCTGAAAGCCTCTTTTACAATGTCTTTTACCAGCCAGAGAGTAAGCAAGGCGCCGGGAATAATAATCGTTAGAAACCAGCCTGTTTTGGTCTGGATGAAATTCGTTACGAAGCCCACCGAGGGAATCTTGAACAGGTAAACGCCCCGGACGTCCGGGAGGGTAACCGGCCACGGGTCGGGGTCCTCGGTGGCGTCACCCTTGGTTGTGAGGGTGGTGCCTTCGATTGCCTTTACCCGGTGGGTTATAAGCTCGTTCCTGTATTCGTAGGTAACGATAGTCCCGGGTTTTATCTCACCGCTTACCGGTCCGTCCATCGGCCCGGTGATGATTAAATCTCCCATATTGAGGAACGGTACCATACTTTCACTTCTAACCAGGTATAAATTGTAGCCAGGTACGAAATAGATAAAGGCAAGACCGGCGAGAACCAGGACAAGTATCACCAGAACTGTTCTGCTTACAATCTTCATTTTCATGTTCTCTTTCCTGTTCCTCCTTTTTATTTTCCGGTACCTGTGTTAAATATCTGTAAAATCCGTGTTGAATTATCGCTAAAAATTCTGCCCGGGGGCATATCAGTTGGCTGCTGTCCCTCCGCTTACGCTGACGGGCCTGCCTTCAGCCGGTCTCCCGTGTGAGTAGCGGCGCAGTATCGCTCTGAGGCGGGCTGCCATCTCACCGTTTTCCTTCGTTTCCGGCAGATAGCAATCGGCATCCAGCGGCTCTAACTGCTTCCAGTTTGCCCGTCTGGGGTCTACCAGCAGGGCAATCGGCGTGTTTCCGGATTCCCTGATATTCCGGCAGGCCAGCCCGGCGGTCTCTATATGACCGTCAACAATCGCCAAGTCGAACTCTCCGTCTTCCTGCCAGTCCATAGTCTTATAGATTCCATCCCGTTTAACTTTCACTTCAATTCCTTCATCCTCAAGTAGTCCGGTCAGTTTTTTTATTGTTCTCTCGCGTCCGTAAATTATCGCTTTCATCAACAACCTCACGTCTAATATACACACACGGGATTATAAAGAGCTTAAAAACCGTCTTGAAAAATTAAAAAAACATTACAAAGTGGTTACAAAGTAGTTACAATCCTAGATAATACCGTAAACAGGGGCTCCGGGATGCCGGCGGGTTTTCTGTTTTGAATACGGTGACAGCGCCTAACGAAAGGCTGAAGCCCCTAGGGGCTTCAGCCTGATAACGCTGAAGGTGATTTTTGAGGAAGACTAGTCCGGTTTTGCCATCATGTATCCGACACCGGTCTTGGTGAGGATAATCTTCGGTTTATCCGGGTTTTCTTCAATTTTCCCTCTCAGCCTCCGGATGTAGACGCGGAGGCTGTCTACCGCATCCGGATAATCGTCTCCCCATACCGATTCCGCTATGCTCGAGTAGACGACAACCTGGCCGGCATTTGACATAAGCTTGTTAAGGATATTTGCTTCGGTTCGGGTGATTTTTAACTCTTCTTCTCCCTGAAATAGCTGCATCGTAGTAGGGTTGAAGTGCAGTTCTCCACAGACGAGCGGTTTTTCTTCGTCGGAAGTGCCGGCTCTGCGGGTCAGTGCTTTTATGCGTGACAGAAGCTCAAGCTGCCGGAAGGGTTTTATCATATAATCGTCTGCTCCCCACTCCAGCCCCTTGACAATATCGGCTTCTTCACCTCTGACGGTCAGAATCAGGATAGGTACCATGGAAAAAGTGCGGATTTCCTTCAGCACGTCGAAGCCGCTGATATCGGGCAGCCCGAGGTCGAGAATGACAACATCGGGGTTCTCGCCCTCTACCATCTCCACTCCCTGCTCTCCCAGATGGGTGGAGACGAGCTGCGCCTCGGGCCAGCGTATTTCAAAGGCTAACGAGATAATCTCTACAATTTCGTGGTCATCTTCGACAATAAGTACTTTCATACTTTTCCCCTTTAACTGTCAGGTTTTATTGGCAGTGAAAAACTGAAGGTACTGCCTTTACCTTTTCGACTGCGCATCCACATCTCTCCTCCGTGGAGTTCCACGAGTTTCTTGGCCAGGCCTAGGCCCAGTCCCAGTCCGCTGAGGCGCTCTCTGTCTCCGGGGCGCCGGAAGTAGGGGTCGAACAGCCGCATCTGGTCTTCCTTGTTTATTCCGGGTCCCGTATCTTCTACTTCCACGAGGAGATTGTGACCTTTTTCCTTAACTCTCATAGTTACCTTCCCTCCCGTAGGGGTAAACTTGAAGGCATTGCTGAGGAGATTAAGTATAACCTGTCTTAAACGTCCCGTGTCAACGGATACGTCGGGAAGAGACGGAGGTAAATCTGAGCTCAGGCTTTGTCCGTAGCGCTCGGCGACAGGCGTCATCTCATTCGTTACCTCCTTAAATAATGGTATCAGGTCTACGGGCTCGAGGTCTAGTTGAAGGGTGTTAATTTCACTTCTTGCCAGGTCGAGGAGTTCGTCGATTCTCTGGTTCAGGTTGGAGGCGCTGCGGTCGATGTTCTGCACCAGTCTGGTCAGGCGTTCGTCCAGAGTTTCTTCAAGCAGCAGCTCGGCGGCTGCCAGCACCGGCGTAATCGGTGTTTTCAGTTCGTGGACGAGTGCCCTGGTGAACTCGATTCTTTTTTGTATCTCTTCTTCAAGCTGTTGTCTTAAGGCTTTTTCCTGTTCGTACTGTAGCTGCAGGTTTTCCGCAGCCTGCCTGCGTTCGCTGATGTCCCGGGCGACACCGGTAAATCCGGTGACTGCACCGCCGGAGTCCCGTATAGCGGACATTTTAATCTCGGACCATACCGTGGAGCCGTCCTTCTTATTCAACTGGACTTCGAATGCCGGCATACTCAGGGTGTCCCCGGATGATATATCTCCCCTGGCTGCTTCCTCGGCAAAAGCCTTTCTGGCTTTTTCAAAAGTTGCCGTATCCATGGATTCCTGAAGCGTCAGGGACATAGCTTCCTCGACGGTATATCCCGTAAGGTGTATTATCGAAGGAGTGATATAGGTAAAATTGAGTTCATTGTCCGTTGTCCAGATTACATCTGTCACGTTCTCGGCAAGCAGGCGGTGCCGCCTTTCACTCTCCCGTATTTCCATCCCCGCCTCCTGGATTGCCGCCAGCATCCCGTTGATTGTGCCGGCTACCAGGCTCAGTTCGTCTCTGCCTCCTATTGATATGCGTGTTGACGTGTTTCCGCTTTCAGCAATGCTGTCGATACCCCGGATAAGATTGGTGAACCGTGACAGGACTTGTTTCTGTATCAGGAGCATCATCAGGGCTCCGACGAGGGCGCCGGCTCCCAGTACGGACAGGATGAAATAGCTGGTTACAGCCTGGCCGAGTTGATAAGTTTCTCTGGGTACCTCTACTTTCAGTATGAAAGCAGGCCTGTCGTAAATGTCCTTGAGTAATGCGTAGCCGCCAGTCTGCTGACCATCCAGCGGTTTTACAAAAGTAGCTTCGTCATTCGAGAGGGAAGCAAATGCTTCCTTAAAATCCGGATGTACGAGGTTGTTGATAGGGCGCACGGTTATGGGAAGGAGGGTAATCTGGGACAGGTCGTCTACTGTTCCGGAATCGAGATAGCGGGCAAAGATGAGGGTACCGCGGGCAGGTCCTTCGTCTTCACTGGTCAGGATGGGTTGCGAGGTGATGATTAGAGGTCCCTGTTTCAGAGAGAGAATACCTGAAGCGAAGCTCTGGGCGCCGGAGAGGCTCAAAAGGGGACTATCCCCGGAAAGATGTCCCAGCAGGTCACGCGGGACTTCCGTTTCCTCCTCTTTATCAAGGTCAAAAGCCTTGCTGAAGACGACATCGCCGGAGGAGTTAATAAAAACCATAATATTGAGCTTCATGGTGATGAATGTATCATCGACGAGGTTCGACTTGATATATTTTTCGTTCCTGTCCTCGATAAAGGCGTAGGTATCGTCCCATGAAGCCCAGTTGGCAGTGTTAGCCTCCAGTCCGGATATGATATGAGATAGGGCGCCAATCGCCTGTTCGACCTGCCTGCCGGTATTACGTTCTTCAATCTCTTCGAGACCTCTCATAAAGGTGAAGCGTGAGGTAACGTATATTAACCCGCCCATGCTGAGCAGGGCTATACCGATAATTAACAGTGCCTTGGTACGTAAAGTCATGCCACCTGTCCTTGTGCTGGATTATAACACTCCCCTTTTTGAGTAGCAATGCCGTCCCTGAAAAATACCTGAAAGGTAGACTATGAAGGACCGCTGCGGCTGTCTCTTAAAGGGCCTGAGAGATTATCCTCCGACCATGTATCTGTGGTATAATCGCATTTGGTCGCCATGCTTAAGGGATACAATGGTTCAGGAGGGGGAAATATGGAAACAGTGGAAGTCATGAAAAAGTCGGACGTTTTCAGTCACCTGAGCGACGATGATATTGCCGAAGTAGCAAAGCTGTGCCGTTACGAAGAATTCGAAGCCGGCACAATCATATTCAAGCAGGAAACGGCGTCAACGGATATGTACGTGATTGAAGACGGGTTGGTATCTATTATGCTTGAGCTGGGTCCAACGGACAGGCGGCAAATTCAGGCTGTTTCCGACTTCGGCTGTTTTAGCTGGACGGCTGTGGCGCCTCCGTATCACCACGTTTGCGCGGCGAAAGCAATCGAAAAGACAAAGGTGCTTGCTTTTGACGGCAAACAACTTCGGGAGCTGGTCAATACAAATCCCAGGTTATGCGCTGAAGTATTAGCTGGTGTAGCTTGCGTAGCGTCTCAAAAGTTGCGGATGGCTTTTACTCAGTTAATGGGTGTTACTTACCAGGATTAGTTAGAACAAAAAGGCTGCGTCTTTGCGCAGACTGGTCTCATATAAACAAACCTGCACATTTTTACTGCTCTTTGTGCGCTTCTGTGGGGATATGTGACCGTAGATTTTTGGGGAGGAGGACTATCTGTGGAGCAAGACAAGACGATTACATCGATGATGGCGGAGGACAGGGTATTTGCCCCGCCGAAAGAACTGAGCGAGCAGGCGTACATAAAGAGCCTGGACGAGTACAGGGAGATATATAAGAGGTCGGTAGAAGACCCTGAGGCGTTCTGGGGGGAGCTGGCGGAGCAGCTTGACTGGTATGAGAAGTGGAAAGAGGTGCTCGTAGAGGACTTCAAAGAAGGCAAGCACCAGTGGTTCGTCGGCGGCAAGCTGAATGTTAGCTACAACTGTCTGGACAGGCACTTAAAGACCTGGCGGAAGAATAAAGCGGCGTTAGTCTGGGAAGGGGATGGAGGAGAGAGCAAGACGCTGACCTATCAGGAGCTGTATCACGAGGTATGCACATTTGCCAACGTGTTGAAGAAGCACGGCGTGAAGAAAGGGGACCGGGTATCGATATACCTGCCGATGATTCTCGAGCTGCCGATAGCTATGCTTGCCTGTGCCCGTGTCGGGGCGATACACAGCGTGGTATTCGGCGGGTTCAGCGCCGAGGCATTGAGGGACAGGATGCTTGACTGTGATTCCACGGTACTTATCTGTGCCGATGGCTACTACCGGGCAGGCCGGGTAATCAGGAGCAAAGATAATGCCGATGCTGCCCTTGAGCAGTGTCCCAAAGTAAAAGACGCGATAGTGGTCAGGCGGGCGAATGTCAACGTAGAGATGAAAGAGGGGCGTGACTGCTGGTGGCACGATGAGATGGCATCCGGGGAAGCCAGGCCGTTCTGCGAGCCCGAGGTAATGGACTCGGAAGACCCGCTGTTCATACTCTATACCAGCGGCAGCACCGGTAAGCCGAAAGGAGTGCTGCACACCCAGGCCGGATATCTGCTATATGCCTATCAGACATTCAAGTGGATATTCGACGTGAAAGAAGAGGACACCTACTGGTGCACGGCGGACATCGGCTGGGTGACCGGACACAGTTATATAGTCTACGCTCCGTTAGCCTTTGGAGCTACCAGCCTTATGTTTGAAGGGGTACCCAATTATCCCCGTCCCGACAGGTTCTGGGCCATTGTGGAGAAGTACCAGGTAAATATCTTTTACACGGCGCCTACCGCCCTGCGGGCAATAATGAGGGAAGGTGATGAGTGGCCGGACCGGCATGACATGGGTTCGCTGCGGGTGTTAGGTTCGGTAGGAGAGCCGATAAATCCCGAGGCGTGGATGTGGTATTACAATGTAATCGGCAAAGGCAGGTGCCCGATAGTGGATACCTGGTGGCAGACGGAGACCGGAGGCATCTTAATAACGCCGTTACCCGGGGCAGTACCGATAAAGCCCGGCTCGGCAACGGTGCCGTTTCCCGGGATAGAGCCTGCCGTGCTCAGACAGGACGGTACTGAAGCGGATGTAAACGAAGGCGGATACCTGGTGATAAAGAGACCATGGCCGGGCTTGATGCGGACGGTCTACGGGGAACCGGAAAGGTTCAAGAACAATTATTTTGTACAGTATCCGGGGGTTTACACAACCGGGGACGGAGCCAGGGTGGACAGTGACGGCTACTACTGGCTGATGGGACGGATAGACGATGTTATCAACGTATCCGGGCACCGCCTGGGCACCGCCGAGGTGGAGAGCGCTCTGGTATCACACCAGGACGTGGCGGAGGCGGCGGTAGTGGGTATGCCGCACGAGATAAAGGGGCAGGGCATATACGCCTTTGTCACCTTGAAAGCCGGGATAGAGGGTACTGACGAGCTAAAGAAGGAACTCGTGGCACATGTCCGCAGGGAGATAGGGCCGATAGCCACGCCGGACAAGATTCAGTTTGCCGATGCTCTGCCCAAGACAAGGAGCGGCAAGATAATGAGGCGGATACTGACCAAGATTAGCGCCGGCGATGTTGATAACCTGGGCGATATCAGCACCCTGGCCGACCCGTCGGTAGTCGAGTCTCTCAAAGAGGATAGGGTATAGTCACCTTTTTCCGGTTTTTTCCCCGGGCGCGGGCGCTTTAGCCGTTTTGACCGGCTTCCCTGTTTTTCAAAGGTTTACTGATACCTGTTGACAAGACATCTACGGTGTATTATGATGCCTAGAAACTCTAGGTATCATAATACAATATGGATAAACAGGTTGCCGTTGTTACCGATAGCATATCCTGCCTGGCAGGGGAGCTTATTGAGCAGTACGGTATCATTATTGTGCCTATCAGGCTCCTTGTGCAGGGTAAGGTCTACCGGGACATGGTGGATATGACCCCGTCCCAGGCTTACGAACTGTTCTTGAAAGACCCCGAGAGATTCAATACCTCGCCGTCGTCACCCGGGCACTATCTTGAAGCCTACCGTGAAGCCAGTGAGCAGGCAAAGAACATCCTTTGCGTTACCCTTTCATCAAGGCTGAGCACGGGTTATGAAATGGCTCGCGTGGCCATGGAAGACGCCAGGGCCGAGCTTCCCGAAGTCACCATTGAAGTGCTGGACTCCAAGAATGTTACCGCCGCGGAAGGATTTGTCGCCCTGGCTGTTGCCCGGGCTGCCGCAGAGGGGAAAGACCTGGCAGAATCGATTAAAGTGGCTGAGGAAGTAAGGGATAAGGTCCAATTTTTAGCTCTTCTGGACACCATCCGTTACGTTTACCGCACCGGGCGGATACCCAAGGTTGCATCCAGTGTTGGCTCGATGCTGAATATTAAACCTATACTTACAGCCTCCTCGGGGCTGGTTCGTTTCGCCGGAGCGGTAAGAAGCCGGGAGAAGGGTATTGAACGTGTCATCAGGCTGATGAGACGCAAAGTAGGGCAGAGTCCGGCGCACGTCGCCGTAATGCATGCCTATGCCCCGGATGAAGCGGAGAAATTAAGAGAGCGGCTTGCGTCCGAATTCAATTGTGTGGAGCTTTGGATAAGCGAGTTCACCCCGGTGATGGGCTATGCAACCGGCACCGGGACCCTGGCGGTGGCTTTCTACACTGATTGAGTAAAGCTGCCGGTTAATCAAGTGGGGGCATAAATGATACTGAACGAGGTTGTTACCGGATTTGTAGCCGTAGTTATTGCTTACCTGCTTGGCTCTATTAACTCTGCTTACATTGTTACCCGTCTGGTAACCGGAAAAGATATCCGTCGACTTGGCGGGGGTAATGCCGGCGGGCGGAATGTCTTCCGGGAGGTCGGTCTGGCAGCGGCGATTCCGGTGGCAATCTTCGATATAGGTAAGGGGGCGGCGTCGGTAGCTATCGCCCACTGGTTGCTGGGCGTTCCAATCTATGAACCTCACCTTTTCGTCTTTCTTGCCGGAATAGCAGCCGTAGCCGGCCATATGTGGTCGGTCTATCTGAAGTTCACCGGAGGAAACGGTCTGGCGGCGGCAGTAGGGGTACTGGCGATGGTAATGCCCTGGGCGCTGCTGATTGTTTTCATTATTATGTTTATACTCTCACTCATTACCCGCAATCCGGTGCTGTCGCTGAATATCGGCCTCCTCTCCCTGCCCGTATCCGCCGGGTTTCTGGAAAAGACCTGGCTGCCTGTGGTATTCTCAGTTATTCTAATCGTAGTCATGGTGCTCAACTTTATTCCCACTGCCAGAGCCGCTCTTTCACAGGCGGGGAACGCAGGGAGTTTGCGGAATGAACTGCTGCGGCGGGACAAGAGTTAAGCCTGCCCCGGACGAAAATAATGGAGCATAGAGAAGGTAAGTTCAGGGGATACGGTAACCTTGACCTCTATTACCAGTGCTGGCTGCCGCCGGCAAATCCGAAGGCGGTATTGCTGGTCGTTCACGGTCTGGCCGAGCACAGCGGGCGTTATGCAAACCTCGTCGACTACTTTGTGCCGAAAGGTTACGCTGTCTACGGTTTTGACCAGCGGGGGCACGGCAGGTCGGAAGGCTTGCGGTGCTATGTCGGGCGGTTCTCCGAGTATGTTCAAGACCTCGATACATTTATCGGGATGATAAGAAATGAGTATGAGCAGGCTAAAATCTTCCCCGTCGGCCACAGTATGGGGGCAACGATTGCCGTTGCTTATGCCGTCCGTTATCAGGACAGGCTTGCCGGGCTGCTGCTTTCCGGGGCGGCTCTGAAAATCGACTCCACCGTATCGCCGGCGCTGATGGCGATGGCGAAGGTACTCTCCCTGCTGCTGCCGAAGACCGGCACCACCGTTCTTGATGCCTCTACCCTCAGCCGGGACAGGGCTGTGGTGGACGGTTACGTGAACGACCCGCTTGTTTACAGAGGGAAGATTCGCGCCCGTCTGGGCGCCGAGCTTATCAAAATTACGCGGGAACTGCCCTCCGCAATACCGGAAATCAAGCTGCCGGTGCTGATAATGCACGGCGCTGACGACCGGCTGTCCGACCCCGAAGGCAGCCGGATGCTGTTTGAACGAGTAGGCTCGGAGGACAGGACGCTGAAGCTTTACGAAGGTTTCTACCACGAGATTTTCAATGAGCCGGAGCGAGAACAGGTTTTCCGGGATATCGGAGCCTGGCTCGCCGCTCACGTCTGACCGGGCAAAACACTCTCCTTCTCAAGGTTATTCGCTATTACGGCTGTCCGCTTTCTAAACTTGCTGGTATCGCCTGTTGGTGTTACAATCTTTGTTAATTCCGAATTCATAGAGGAGACTTCTACGATATGCCTGAATCCGACTACGGGAAATATTTTGTCAGGAAACCGATTCGTGAGGCGGGCGGTATAGTTAAGGGCCGCCAGAGTCCGACGATGACCTATATGAGCAGCGCCCAGGTGCCGGAAGCCAACTACTATATCGAGTTCGGCTGGATATATGACATACCCGACCCGAACCCCCATAATCACGAGATGGTGCATCATAACTACGACGAGATTGTCCTGCACATCGGCGGCGACCCTGAAAATCCTGAAGACCTCGGCGGCGAAATTGAGTTTTACGTCGGCGGCCAACCACTCACCTTCAGCACGAACACGGCGCTCTTTGTGCCCAGGGGCGTGAGACACGGCCCGATAATCTGGAAGAAATTCACCAAGCCCCATATTGAAATGGCAATAATGCTCGGCACCGGCGACCCGAAGGAAGGCTGGGGGGACAGCGGTATCAAGACGGAAAAAGGTGGTCTGCCGGAGAAAACGGATGATATCGACTACGAAAAATACCTGGTAAGGGCGCCCCTTCGCGAGGCGGGTGGCATAGTTAAGGGCCGCCAGAGTCCGACGATGACCTATATGAGCAGCGCCCAGGTGCCGGAAGCCAGCTACTATATCGAGTTGGGCTGGATATACGGCATCCCCGAGCCGAACCCCCATATCCACGAGCACGTGCATAATTTCGATGAGATTGTCCTGCACTGGGGTGGTGACCCGGATAATCCCGAAGACCTCGGCGGCGAAATCGAGTTCTGCGTCGAGGGCGAGCCGTTCACCTTTAACACCACGACAGGCATCTTTATGCCCGGGGGTACCCGGCACGGTCCGCTTACCTGGAAGAAATTCACCAGGCCGCATATACAGATGGCGTTTATGCTCGGCACCGGCAGTATGAAGGAAGGCTGGGAAGAGAGCGGCATCAGCGGGCGGAAAGAATAGGAAAGCGGTTTTTCAGGGAGGTAAAAAAGTGGCTGAATCGAAACACAGCAAATACATTTGCACGGAACTGAAAAAGGATATACGGTTGCCCGGTTTCAGGCCGGGGGAAAGGCTGAATGTCCCGAAACCCGGTGAACAGCGCACGATGAACCACGTGATATGGATGGACAGCGAGGTCGTCCCCGGTGCTTTCTATTCCGAGTGCGTCTGGTTCTTCCCTGGGCGGGAGACTGCTGAGCAGCAGATAGAGAAAGAGAAAGGCGAGGGCGGACCGCAGCGTCATTCTCATCCGTTCTCGGAGATTATCACCTTTTTCGGCACCAACTTTGACGACCCGCATGACCTCGGCGGAGAAGTCGAGCTGTGGCTGGAAGACGAACAGTATATCATGACCAACAGCTTTCTTGCCTACATCCCGGCGGGAATGAATCACTGTCCGCTCAAGATAAATAGAATGGACAGGCCGATGTTTCACTTCACTATGGGCCCGGGGCAGAGTTATCAGGGAGTTAATCTGTCTGATACTGCGAAAGAGCAGCGGAACACGGGAAAAGTTAATACCGCCGGAAAGCAATATGCCAATCATTTTATCTTTCAGGATAAACCCGACCTGGTGCTTCCTGAGTTCCGGCACGAAATACCCCCTGAATACGCTCACCGCATCGTTTACCTGGATAGCGAGGTCTTCCCCGGCGCCGATTTTTATGTCGAAGCCCTGTGGTTCTGGCCCGGAGAAAGGCCGGAGCCAGAACCCGGTGAAGATAAGGCGGTGCCGCCTCACACGCATCCCTTTGGCGAGGCTATCGCCTTTTTCGGCACCAACCCGGACGACATTCACGACCTGGGCGGGGAAGTCGAGCTGTGGATAGACGGGGAGCAGAATGTAATGGATAAAAGCTTCATGGCTTTTATTCCGGCCGGCACGGTGCACTGTCCGCTGAAGATAAACAGGATAGACAGGCCGCTCTTTCATTTCACTGCCGGACCCGGCAGGTTATATTCCGGAAGCGGTAAATAAATAGATGGTGCTGCCGTGAGCCGACTACTGCATTGTCGAGCCGCCGTCGACGCTGATGACCTGTCCGACGATATCGGCGGAGACGTCCGATACCAGAAAGGCGACCGTGTTGGCGATGTCCTGAGGCTCGGTGCCCCTCCCTATCGGCGTCTCCGGCAGGAAGCGTTCCTTTAAAGCCTCTTTGTCGCCCTTGATGAAATTTGTCAGCGACCAGCCGGGAGCGATGCTGTTGACGGTTATTCCCTGCGCGATTACCTGCTTGGCAAGTCCCCTGGTGAAGACCATAACGCCGCCCTTGGCGATGCCGTAAGCGGAAACGCCGGGGTGGGCTATTTTGGCGGTGCCGGACGATATGTTGACAATCTTGCCGTACTGATTCTCAAGCATACCGGGGAGCACCGCCTGGGCGCAGAGCATGGTGCCCTTGAGGTTGAGGGCGATATCTTTTTCCCAGTCCTCTTCTTTCTGGTCGACAAAGCTTCCCGCCTGGGTGATAGCCCCGGCATTGTTGACCAGTATATCTATCCTGCCGAATTCTTTAAGGCCCATCTTTACCATTTCCTGCACTTCGGCTTTCTTGGTTACATCGGTCTTGATGGCGATGGCTTTGCGTCCCAGAGTCCCGACCTCCTCTGCTGTCTTTTGAGCGTCATCGAGGTTTATATCATTGACGATTATATCGCAGCCTTCTTTTGCCAGGGTTAGGGCAATAGTCCTGCCGAACCCTATCCGGCTGCCGGCGCCGGTTATCAGCGCCACTCTGTCTTTCAAACCCAGATCCATTATTCCCTCCTTGAATCAGATGCTGTTTATTCTTAGCCGATTGTAGTGTTTGTTATAAAAGGTGTCAATGGGATTGTAAAGAGTTACGGAACGCGTAATTTGAAAAATCATGTCCAAATCCAGGATATGAGTATATTTGCATCTGGTTGATATTATTTACCTCACCCCTGACCCCTCTCCAGCCGGAACCATTGCTATTGAATGGAGAGTTCTCCTGGCTGGAGAGGGGTGTAATAAAGAGAGGGGGCGGAGTTCCCTCTCAACAATATCTCCCCCTTTCAAACAGATAAGTAATCGCCCAGTAAAGCGGGGAACCGTTTGAGAAGGGGATAAAGAGGGAGAGCACTTCATTCAACCAAATGCAAACAGAACCATATTTAAGAGTGACGTAACTTTTCCTTATGATATATAATACTCCTTACATTGTATGTTGTACGTTCAAGCTTCGATGAGGAGGTAGGTTATGCCTGAAGAACTGAGAGCGGAGCAGGTGAGGCACCGGTGCGACCCGGCGATGTTCAACTGCGATTCGACTGTTGACCTGAGTCCGATGGAGGGAATCATCGGACAGGAGCGGGCGTTGAGCGCCCTGAATTTCGGCTTGAGTATTATCAAGCAGGGATTCAACATTTATGTTTCTGGACCGTCGGGGACGGGCAGGACTACGGCGATTAAGTCTTTTCTGGAGGCAAGGGCGGCGAAGAAGGAAGTTCCTCCCGACTGGTGCTACGTCCATAACTTTAAGGATGCCTACTGCCCCAGGGCTCTGGAGGTACCGGCGGGTAAGGGACAGGACCTGCAGAAAGATGTGAGCCACCTCACCGATAACGCCAGGCGGAGTCTTGCCCAGGTATTTGCCAGCAAGGAATACGCCGCAAGGCGGGAAGAAATAACTTCGGAATTAAATAAAAAGAGAGAAGCCGTTTTTAATGCGCTGAGCAGGAAGGCTGAAGATAACGGGTTTATTCTTCAGAATACCCCGGTGGGCCTGGTTTTTCTGCCTGCCTCGGAAGGCGCGCCGATGGGTGAGGAGGACTATAAAAAGTTAAGCGCTGAAGATAAAGAGACATTAAGAAAGAAACAGGAAGAACTGTCAAAAGAGCTGAAAGAGCAGATAACCGGTCTGAGAGGTGACGAGAGCGCTATTAACGAGCGGCTTGAGGAGACCGACCGCGAGGTAGCCCGCTATTCTATCGGTCACCTCTTCGACGAAATGAGGAATAAGTACCGGGAACTGCCGCAGGTTGTTGGTTACCTGACCGAGGTCGAGCAGGACATCGTTGAGAACTTCGAGCAGTTTAAGTCCGAGCCGCAGCAGGCCCAGGCTTCGGACCCCCTGGCGGCGATGAAAGATATGGCCTGGAAACAGGCGCTTAAAAAATACGAAGTCAACCTCCTGGTTGATAATTCCGAGTTAAAAGGTGCCCCGGTGGTCCTGGAGCTTAATCCTACCTTTAACAACCTGTTCGGTCGCATCGAGAAGGAAGCCCAGTTCGGCGCTTCCTATACCGACTTCTCGATGATAAGAAGCGGCTCCCTGCACCGTGCTAACGGCGGCTATCTGGTGATGAGGATTGAGGACCTGCTGGCGAACTACCAGTCTTGGGACGGCTTGAAAAGGACCCTTCGCGACGGGAACCTTACTATTGAGGAGATAAGTGAGCGGATGGGCTTCCTGGCAATGAAGAGCCTGAGACCGGAACCCGTTCCCCTGGATATAAAGGTGGTGGTAATCGGCGAGCCGATGTTTTACTACCTGCTGCTGAGGATGGACCTTGAGTTCAAGGAGTTATTCAAGATTAAAGCTGATTTTGACAGCCGTATGGATAAGACGGAGGGTAACCTGAAAGACTATGCCGCCGTAATCTGCCGGATGTGCCAGGAAGAAGACCTGAAGCACCTGAAGAACGATGCCCTGGCTAAAATTATGGAGCACAGCTCGCGGCTTGCCGGCGACCAGGAAAAACTGTCCACGCTGTTTGCCGATATCGCCGATATTATCCGTGAGGCAAGCTTCTGGGCGGGAGAGGAAGGCGTGTCCCTTATAGAAGCCAGGCACGTGGAGAAGGCGATAGAACAGAAGGTGTACCGTTCCAATTTAATCCAGCAGCGCATCAATGAGATGATTGGGCAGGAAATGATTGTTATCGACACTGACGGGGAGAGGGCGGGACAGGTGAACGGCCTAGCGGTGATAGACCTCGGGGATTTTGCCTTCGGCAAGCCTTCCAGGATAACAGCCAGCGTCGGCGTCGGCAGAGAGGGACTGATTGATATCGAGAGGGAAGCCAAACTGGGGGGGCGACTCCACACCAAGGGCGTGATGATACTGAACGGTTATATGACGGAGAAGTACGTCCAGGATATGCCGTTGTCGCTGTCCGCCCGCCTTGTTTTTGAGCAGAGCTATGAGGAGGTAGAAGGAGACAGCGCCTCGAGTACTGAGCTTTACGCCCTTCTGTCCCGCCTTGCCGGAGCGCCGATAAAGCAGGGTATCGCCGTTACCGGCTCGGTCAATCAAAAGGGGGACGTGCAGGCAATCGGCGGGCTGAACGAGAAGATAGAAGGCTTCTTCGAGGTATGCAAGGCTAAGGGGCTGAACGGGAACCAGGGAGTCCTTGTCCCGGCCAGCAACGTCAGAAACCTGATGCTCAAGGAAGAGGTTGTTAAGGCGGTCGAGGCTGGAAAATTCCACATCTACCCGGTAACCACCGTCGATGAGGGAATCGAAGTCCTTACCGGTATAAAGGCGGGCAAACGCCTGGAAGACGGCAGCTTTGAGCCTGATTCTGTTAACGGCAGGGTGGAAAAACGCCTGGTAACTCTGGCTGAGAAACTCAGGGATTTCTCCAGGAGCGAGGAAAAAGACAAAAATAAAGATACCGGCAATAATGATGAGCAGTCTGAAGCCTGATGACGGTTACGGCTTTTTCCCCCGCAGGTAGTCAATCATCGGCCCCATGCCGAAGGGCATAGCGTCGATTAACTCCGGCCACATCGTGCCCATCAGCCTGGCAAAGCCTTCCGGTGTCATCAGGGCAATCATCTTTACTCCGGCGAAGCCTGAGATTGCCGGAGCTTGACAATAGCAGGCTGCCAGCACAAAATAGGTTAATTCACCCGAATGAT
Source organism: uncultured Dehalococcoidales bacterium (assembly GCA_964583115.1). Classification (GTDB taxonomy): domain Bacteria; phylum Chloroflexota; class Dehalococcoidia; order Dehalococcoidales; family UBA2162; genus CAYVOV01. The sequence continues at coordinate 18,202 of CAZOUZ010000002.1, read as the reverse complement.
TGAGAGGGAGGATATTATTAATGGCAGAGACAAAATACGGTGACTGTTTTGTAACCATACCTTTTGCTAAGGGCAGCAAGGGGCCTTTGTTTTCCGTAAACTCCAAAGTTATGAACGGGTTCAATGCCCAGGTTATTTATGCCTGTGCCTACGAAACAGGTATTACCGGCAAATCAGTGAAACCGCATACCCATGATTTCGATGAAGCCATATTTTTTATCGGCACCGACCCTCATAGCTTTGATGAGCTCGGGGCGGAAGTCGAGATGTCTATGGGCGAAGAAGAGGAGAAACACGTATTCAATGTTCCCACCGTAATTGTAGTCCCGAAAGGAATGCCCCACTGTCCGATAGTGACAAGGAAAATCGATAAGCCTTACGTTTGTTTCGTCGTTTCACTGACCGACCAGACCCGGTGAAGCAGACCCGGGTGTTTCCATATATGTAGCGAATGTTGGAGGACAAAAATGGCAGAGACGAAATACGGGGAATACATTAAAAAACTCACTTTTCAGGATTACGGGCCGGGCTTTTACCGGCAGGGCGTCAGGATGGACGGCGAATTCCTCTGCGGGCTGGACGTCAACATTACCTACGGCACCTACCGGGAAGCCGGCAAGATGGGTAAAGAGCCTTATGAGCCGCATGTGCATGATTTCGATGAGCTTCTGTTTTTTATGGGAGCCGATATGGACAACCTGCTGGAGCTGGGCGCGGAAATCGAGCTGTGCCTGGGCGAGGAAAAGGAAAAGCAGATAATCAACACGCCGACGGCGGTGGTCCTTCCTGCCGGATTCGCCCATTTCCCGGCGGAAATCACCAGACTCGATAAGCGGTTTATATCGATGGCTGTTTCACTGGCGGGAGAGTGGAAGGTCTCGGAGAGGCTGACTTCGGACAGGGGGCAGGCTGAGACGACCGGCATAAAATATAAAGATAAGGTTCAAAAGCTCTCTTTCAGACGGAAGGGGGCTTATTACTACCGCCCGGACTCCCCGGATGATTCGGGGGGAGTGATAACCTATGTCCCCGGCAGTGAGACCGGGCTGGACCTCCATATTTCCTATGAAAGCGTGAAGGCACCCTACCGGTTCGGTTTTGCGCCCTATACCCCGCATGCCCACGCTTTTGAGGAAGTGCTGCTGTTTATGGGGACAGATACCGATGATTTAAGCAAGCTGGGGGGAGAAGCCGAGATTTGCCTGGGCAAGGAAAAGGAGAAACACGTAATAAATACTCCGGCGGCGGTCGCCTGCCCGAGAAACTTCGTCCACATACCTCTTACGGTTACCAAGGTCGAGAGACCCTTTATCTTCGTGGTGATTTCTCTCGCCGCCGAGCACCTGTCGATGAGGTAGTCCGTTCCGTCCCGGAAAAAGTTATCGGGGGACTGTTTCCTGAAACAGTCCCCCTCGGTTTACCTGTAGACGCCGCCCATTATGCAGGTATGACCGCCCGGTACTTCTTTTGCCCGGAATGCTATTTTTTCAGTGCCTCGGGATTGACGCAGTTCGGCGGCGGTTCGCCTCGCAGTCCGGACAGGAGATTTTCGGCAGCCATCAGGGCCATCTTTGTGCGTGTCGGAAAGCTGGCGCTGGCGATATGAGGGGCAATAATGATATTGCTCAGGGTGAGAAGGGGGTCGTCGGGGGGTATCGGTTCGGTCTCGGTAACGTCTATGGCTGCGGCGAAAATCTCGCCGGTCTTGAGCGCCTCATATAGTGCCTGCTGGTCGACTACCGGACCGCGCGAGGTGTTTATAAAGACGGCTGTCGGCTTCATTTTTGCGAACTCGTCCGCACCGATAAGGTGACTGGTCTCCGGGGTAAGCGGGACGTGGACGCTTATAAAATCGGACCTCGAAAGCAGCGCCGGCAGTTCGGGGACATACTCGATGTCAAGCCCGGTCTCCTCTTCCCGGCTCTGTCTGACGCTGTCGTAGTAGATTACCTTCATATCGAAGCCTCTTGCCCGCTTTGCCAGCCCGCTGCCGATGCGCCCCAGGCCGATTATGCCCAGCGTGGCGTGATTGATATCGTGACCGAGCAGTACCATCGGTTCCCAGGTCTTCCACTTCCCCTGCCTGGTGTAGCCGTCGGCTTCGACCACCCTCCTGGCGGCAGCCATAAGCAGGGTGAAGGCAAAATCGGCGGTTGTCTCGGTGAGTACTCCCGGAGTGTAGCCGACGACAATGCCGTGTTTTGTCGCTTCTTCGACCTGGATATTATCGTAGCCGACAGCCATATTGCTTATTACCTTTAAGTTGGGCGAATTGCTCATCAAATTGGCGTCCATCCGGTCGGTCAGCAGTGTCAGCAGCCCGTCAGCCTCACGGGCTTTTTCGAGAAGAATCTCGTAAGGCGGCGGCAGTCCCTCCTGCCAGACTTCCATCTCGGCGGCACCGGCGATTTTGTCCAGCGCTTCCCGGGCTATTATGCGGCTTACAAAGACCTTCTGTTTTGACATCTTTTCTCCTTCTCGTTTTGACCGGGTTACTTACTTTCGGGGAAGCAGTCCGGCCATTCCTTCCGCCTGCTGCCGGCACCACTGGGCGATTGTTCCCGTGTCCCAGCCGATGCAGAAGTGGCGGACTCCCATTTCAACGAACGGTTTTGCCTGCTCGAAGCTGCCAACCTCCACCCGGGGGTGGACGCCTTTTCCCAGGGCAAGCTCTATCATCCGCCGGTGGGCGCCCTGGACCTCGGCGCTCTGCGACTGCCCCGGCATGCCGATGCTTATCGAGTAGTCGGAAGGTCCGAACTGGACCATATCCACGCCTTCTACGGAGAGAATCTCTTCCAGGTTCTCCATTGCCCCTTTTTTCTCAATCATTATAGCGATAACGACGTTATCCATTGCCTTCGTCCATTCCTCAAGCGTGTTCCCGGACCGATAACCGCCGTAGCCGATACTCCGCCGCATACCGTAGCCGTGAACGCCGCCGGCTTCAGGCGTTTCTGCCCTGACGTAGCGAATACACTCCCTGACGTCTTCCGCGGAGCGGCAATCGGTGAAGAGAACGTTCTGGATGCCGGAGTCGATTGCCCGGGTGGCAATAAATCCTCTGGTCTGCTCCTCTACCTTCATCATCGCCGACATATCCGGAAAAAGCTCCACGGCGCGGCCGAAATTGTCCAACTGCTCCAGGGTGAAGGAGGAATATTCGCCGACGTACTCGATGTAATCGAAGGCGCCGGAGTAGCCGATTACCTCGACGATGCCCGGCCAGGGGGACAGGACGTGGGTGCCAAGAGTCGGCTTGCCCTCATTAAGTAGTTCCCGGAGTCGATTTTTCTTCATCTTTACCCTCCCTTTCCCGGAGTTTGCCCTGTTTTAAAGATTTAATTACGGCAGCCCGGTAGCTTGTCGAATTGTGGAAAACTGCGTTTCCCTAGAGTGTATCAGATAGGCGGTAAATATTAAATAGCGGCTGATGGCTCTGTGTCCGGGCGGGCGCAAGGTATTGACATCTACGGGCTGCAAAAGCGTATCATATACATTAGTGAAAGTGAGAGATACGGGAGGGTGAAATGCAGGGCGGAAAGGCCTGGTTCCAGGCTGAGAAGGACGGGGTAAGAAGGCGGCTCTTCAAGTACACGCAGAAGTCTTTCCGGATAATTCCGCCGATGGACAGGCCGAAGATTCTTGATGCGGGCTGCGGGTCCGGTGTGTCAGCCGTGGAGCTGGCGAAGTCGGTCGATTGCGAAATAACCTGTATCGATATCGACCGGGAAATGCTGGACGTGCTTCGGAAGAATGTCGGGGAGGAAGGCCTGGAGGATAGAATCAAGGTAATCGAGCGCTCTACCCTCGATATGGACTTCCCGGATGAAAGCTTCGATATCATCCTTGCCGAAGGCTCGGTATACGCAATCGGTTTCGAGAAAGGTCTGGAAGAGTGGAAGCGCTTTCTCAGGTCCGGTGGTTATATTCTCTTGCACGATGCCCAGGGCAATATCGAAGAGAAACTGAAAATAATATCCGGCTGCGGTTATGAACTGATAGACTATTTCCTGCTGGATACCGATACCTGGCGGGACGAGTATATCACTCCTCTCGAAAAGCTGATAGCCAGGGCACAGGCCGAATATGACGGTGACCCGGAAGCCGCCGAAATGATTGATACTGCCCGGCAGGAAGTGAATATTTTTAAAACGAATCCCGAGAACAACAGTTCGGTCTGCTTTGCTATAAAGAAAAATGATTGACAGAAGTAATATTCATAATGGAGGTGAAAGATGAAGATAGTTGACCTGAAGACATATCTGGTGGCAAATCCCCCGCCCAGTCGAGGGGGAGGGAAATGGCTGTTCGTTAAACTTATTACCGACGATGGGATTGAAGGCATCGGTGAAGCCTATGCCGTACCCTTCGACCCGCAGGTGGTAGTGAAGTTAATCCGGAGCGTCGCCGAACAGTTTGTGATTGATACCGACCCGTTTCAGATAGAGACGATGTGGCGCAAAATCTATGCCAGCGGTTACGACCAGCACCCTGACCTGACGAAGATGGGGATAATCAGCGGGTTTGAAATAGCCTGCTGGGACATCATCGGCAAAGCCCTGAACCAGCCCATCTATAACCTGCTCGGCGGCAAGTATCACGAAAAACTCAGGAGCTATACCTATTTATACCCGAAAGATGATGATGACCCCGATCCAGAGCGTAGAGCGCAGGGTGACCCACAAATAGCCGGAGAAAGGGCAGCCCATTATTTGAAATTAGGTTTCACCGCCATAAAATTCGATCCGATAAAACTGATCGGCTACATAGCTCCGATTCAGGTAACTATGGAAGCCCTGGAGGCTGCTGAAAAAGTGGTCGAAAACGTAAGAGAAGCAGTTGGAGATAAGTGCGATATACTTATCGGTACACATGGTCAGATGACTACTTCCAGCGCAATAAGGCTGGCCAAGAGATTAGAGAAGTACGACCCTCTATGGTTTGAGGAGCCGGTGCCGCCGGAGAACCGGGATGAGATGGCGCGGGTAGCCCGTCACACCAGTATCCCGATTGCCACCGGCGAAAGACTTTCGACGAAATACGAGTTCAGGGAGCTTTTGGATAAACAGGCGGCTTCTATCCTCCAGTTTGCCCTGGGGCGCGTAGGCGGTATTCTCGAAGCCAAGAAGATAGCCGGAATGGCTGAGGCGCATTATGCGCAGATAGCCCCGCATCTGTACGCCGGCCCGATAGAAGCCCTGGCCAATATTCACGTCGATACCTGCAGTCCCAATTTCCTGATTCAGGAGAGCATAGAGACCTGGGGAGGGTTCTATGCCGAGATTCTCAGCGAGCCTATCCGGTGGGAAGAGGGGTATATAATACCCCCGACAAAGCCGGGGCTCGGCGTGGAGCTTAACGAAAAACTGGCGGAAGCGAACCCGTATACCGGAAATGCCCCCGGTCTCGGAGGCTAGATACGGAGATGGAGAAATCCGGTGCCTTCACCGGGGTGTAAGGTGCGGGCAACGCTTTTTGTTTATCTTATGGTTGGGGTTTTCCGACGTAAACTACCCTGAGGTCCCTGACGTTGTTGCCCGTGTTTCCGGTCATTATGGTGTCGCCTATTGCCTCCAGGACGGGACTCGAATTGTGTCTTCTAAGTTCTTCGGCGAGGTCGAACCCTGCCTGCTGGATTCTTTCCGCCGTATAACCGTCGACTATACCGCCGGCGACGTTCGTCGGCCCGTCCGTCCCGTCGGAATCAACCGAGCCGATGACTGTATTCTTGCTGCCGGCTATTCGCGGCGCTGCCGCCAGGACAAGCTCCTGGTTCCGTCCCCCGAACCCGGTTTCCTCCCCGATTGGCACCACCACCTCACCGCCGCAGAGGAAAACACAGGGAGGCTCAAGCGGTCTTCCCAGCACTTCCGCCTCCTGGGCGATATCGGCGAGTATTTCTCCGGTGGGTTTTGCTTCGACGTCGTTCAGGCTGGTGGCGAGTACGGTTGTATTCAGTCCCAGCTCCTCCGCCCTGGCTTTAGCCGCATTCAACAGGTACTCGGGCCCCATTACCCGGAAGACATAGTACGGTCTCTGGGCGAACTCCCCGGGTGTGGGGTGCAGGTATTCCGGGTCGGCTTTATCGAGGAAGGTCCGGACTGAAGCCGGCACCTTTTCCCAGATTTCGTATTTCTTCAGGACGTGTATGGCGCGCTCGTATTCACTGCTGAAAGCTTCCTCAAAAAACATATGCCCGCGCAGTTTCAGGGGCAGTTCGGTTGTCATAAGCTGGACCAGGGTGGCGCCTTTAACGTGCTTGGCGTGCTTCATTCTGACAACGGTAATCAGGTTTCTTACCGCATTGGCTTCCGGCATACTGGCACCGCAGCCGAAGTAGAGTATCCGGTAAATCTCCTGCAAATCTTCCAGGGATATTCCGGGCGCCGGTAAAGCCTGTAAGGCGGAACCTCCTCCCGAATTCAGCCAGAAGACGATATCGCCTTCCCTGGCGCTCTTCTCTATCTCCAGAATCCTGGCGGAGCCTTTAACGCTGTCTTCATCGGGGATGGGATGCCCGGCAAGGGTTACGGGAATACGTTTCAGCAGTACCTGCTCCCCTTTCTTGCCGTTTACCTGTCCGTCTGTTATCAGGTCTCCAAGGGCGTCTTCGAGCCCTTTTGCCATTCTCTGTGCCGACTTTCCTCCGCCGGCTACGTATATGTTCCTTATGTCTTTAAGGGCGTACTCGACTGGTTCCTGGCCCGGCGGGTCGGAGAGTTGCGGGTTGCCCAGGACCAGTTTTTCACCCTCGAGCCGGGCTATCTTTTTCGTGTTCTCATACGGGTCCGGCGCGGCGAGTCCTGCCTCCATTATGTCAAGAACAATACGCCTGCCCGCCGTGTTGCCGTGAGAAGTCAGTGTGTCCGTGTTTTTAATTATCATTTAAATTTCATCGCTGTCTATATATTTTTACATTTTGTCATCCTGAGCGTAGCGAAGGATCTCGGGGAAGTGGAGTATGTGTATCGTTCTCCCACCCCGAGATTCTTCGCCCTCGATTTCATCGGGGCTCAGAATGACAGTAATCTAATATAATTGTCATTGCGAGGAGTGAAGCGACGAAGCAATCTCAAGAGATATTTATTCATATATATTGCTTCGTCCACGATAAAATCGGGATTCGCAATGATATTATGGTTGCCCCGTGACCGGCCCCAGCTTGAAACCTGCTTTGCCGGGGAACCTGGCCCGGCTGCCGAGCTCGGCTTCAATCTTGCGCAGCCGGTTGGCGGTCGGGTCAAGGGCGCTTTCCCTGATGTTGCCGGTGCCCAGCCCGACAGCGTAATCGGCGATGTCGGCACCTTCGCCCCGGCTGGCACAGGGCATAACCCCGTACCCTTTGCTGTAAGCCATCTGTACCGTATCGAAAGCCTCGCTGATGGTGCCTACCTGGTTGACCTTGAGCAGCACCGAGTTGCAGGCGCCGACTTTCATTCCCTCCTTCAACCGCTCCATATTGGTGGTAAACAGGTCGTCACCGACAACCTGAATCCCCAGCTCTCGGGTCAGGACGGCATGCCCCTCATAGTCCTCTTCGTAGAGGGGGTCTTCGAGGACAATAAAGGGGTAGTTTTTAACCATATCACGGTAGAGTTGAATGAGTTCTTCTTTAGTCTTATCTTCCCTGGAGAACAGGCCTTCGAAGACGTCTTTCTCTTTGTTGTAGTAGGTTCCGGCGGCGACATCCACCTGAATGCCCATTTTGCCTGCGTTGCCGGTCTTTTCAATCGCCTCCGCCATGATATCCCAGATTTCCTTTTCATGCTCGACGGCGCCGGACGGGATAACGATGCGGTAGCTGCCGACAGCTCTCAGGTTGAACCTTTCCTCAATCATTTTCAGATAGACCGACCGTATCTGCCAGCTTGCGTAGCAGGCATCGGAAAAAGTATCGAAGCCGTAAGCCATGAAAGCATAGCTTGGCTTGTCGCCGTGTATCGCCTCGCCGCCGTACCTTTCAAGCGTGTTCAGGATTCCCACCCCGGGTACCGGCAGTGTGCAGGCGTTAACTCCTCCGATGTGCTGGTAAAGGGGTATTCCCAGGCTGGCGGCGCCAACTTTGAGAGTGGCGGCGGAAACGCTGGCGGTGGTATTGCCGCCGAGTTTTGCCTTGTTCGGCGTGCCGTCGAGGTCGAGAAGAATTTTATCAACTTCCCACTGTTTCGAGGCGTCCGCTCCCTTGAGGGCGGGAGCAATGATATCGTTGACATAGCCGACGGCTTTCAGCACCCCGCGTCCTCCCCAGCGCTCGCCGCCGTCATAGGCAAACTGGACTTCGTGCTTCCCGACCGAAAGTCCGGCGGTGGCTTCGGCTACGCCTGCGGAGTCGTTCTCCGTTACCACCGTTGCTTCGATAGAAGGGTGCCCGCGCCCGGAAAAAATCTCTCTTGCCGTTACCGATTTTATTATTGACCCTTTTGCCGTCATCTATTTTCTCTTCCTTTGCCGCACCTTTTTTACCGGCACCGCTGGAAAATCGGGTACGCCGTGCAAAATGTAGTTAAAATGGGTATTGCACCAAGTGTACGTAAAATCAGGCATAAAATCAAGGTTCGGGGTAAGTTATCGACCGGCGCGCTTTTAGGTTAAAGTCTTACGCATCCGGGATGCTGCTATAACCAGAGTCAGTACTCCCATTGCCGCCAGGATGAGAGTATCCTGCCAGAGGTACTCCATGCCGACTCCCTTGACGACGATGCCGCGGACGATGCGCAGGTAATAGGTCAGCGGCAGTATCGCCGAGACCCACTGTGCCAGTCTGGGCATGGACTCAACCGGAAAAACGAACCCGCTGAGGATGATACTGGGCAGCAGTATCAGAATGCTTGCCTGCATTGCCTGGAACTGGGTGTGGGATATTGTGGAGATGAACAGGCCGATGCCGAGGGAAAACATCAGGAAAACTGCCGTCAACGCCAGGAGCAACAGCAGGTTGCCCCTAATCGGCATATCGAATACTACCACCGCCGTGAACAGAATAAGAATTACCTGGGCATAAGCGATTATTATGTATGGGATTAGCTTGGCTACGATGAGTTCGCCCCGCCGCAGGGGAGTAACGTTAAGCTGTTCGATGGTGCCGTTCTCCCGCTCGCGGACAATGGCAAAGGCGGTGAGCATTACCGTCAGCATACTCAGAATCAGCCCGACAAGACCGGGAAGGTAGAAAATCGAGCTCTGCATCGCCGGGTTGTACCAGACCCGGGGTTCCAGCGAGACGGGCAGCCCTATATCGCTCAATTGCTGCCGGCTCATCAGTTCGGCGCCCTCCGCCTGCACGATGAGGCTGGCGTTGGCAAGCGCCTGTATGCCTGAGGTCGGCTCGGAGCCGTCGGTGAAGAACTGTAACCGGGCGGTCTCTCCGCGGTTTAAGCTGCGGGAGTAATCGGGGGGTATCACCAGGGCTACCCTGGCTTTGCTGGATTCTATCCGTTCGGAGATATCGTCGTAGCTGGTGGCGTAGTATTTGAGGGTAAAGAAGTCCGTCTGCTGGAAGCTCTCGATAAGCTGGCGGCTTTCCGGGGTATTGCTGGCGTCCCAGACAGCAAGGGGAACGTTTTTAACGTCGGTGCTCAGGGCGTAGCCGAAGAGGCTCATCTGAATAATCGGGATGAGGACTATCATCGCCACGGTTCGCCGGTCACGCCTGAGTTGAATGAATTCTTTTATAATTATGCTTGTAATACGCTGCCACATTGTCAGGCTCCTTTCTTACCGTTCTGGCTAACCGGCTCTGTCTCCTGTTCTTCATACTCTTCGACCAGCGAGATAAAGATGTCCTCAAGAGTAAAAGGTATCCGGCTGATGCCGGATATTTCAATATTGCTGCTTCGCAAGAGCTTCCTGATTTCGGGGGAAGCGGTTTTTGACTTATCAACCCTGATGTGAATGGCGCTGCCGAAAAGGCTGAGCTGGCGGTAGCGGACGTCCGCCGAGAGCAATTCCAGCGCCTTCGAATAGTCCGGGCAGATGACCTCGATAAGTTCGCCTTTTACCCGCTCCGTCTTTAGCTGCTCCGGACTTCCCAGGGCGATTAGTTTCCCGTTGTAAAACAGCCCCAGGCGGTGGCAGTGCTCCGCCTCGTCCATATAGTGGGTGGTGATGAATATCGTGGTGCCCCTGGCGGCAAGCTCCTGTATAAGTTCCCAGAAGGAGCGGCGGGAAAGGGGGTCGACCCCGGCTGTCGGCTCGTCGAGGAAAATCACCTCCGGACTGTGAATGATGGTGCAGCCGAGGGCAAGCCGCTGTTTCCAGCCTCCGGACAGCTCGGCGGGCATCAGTTTCTCCTTTCCCCCGAGACCGGCCATATCCAGCACCCAGTCCTTGCCCTCTTCAAGCTGCGGGGCCGTGAGTCCGTAGAGACCGCCGTAGAGGTTTATGTTCTCCTCGACGGTGAGGTCGGCGAAGAGGGAGAATTTCTGCGACATATAGCCCATTTTGGAGCGCAACGCGCCTGTCTCCGCCGCCATATCTTTACCCAGTACCCCGGTGCTGCCCGATGTCGGTTTGAGAAGTCCGGTAATCATCCGGATTGTCGTCGTCTTGCCCGAGCCGTTGGGACCCAGCAGGCCGAAGATTTCACCCCGCTTGACTTCAAAGTTCACCCGGTCGACCGCCGTGAAGTCGCCGAATTTCCGCGTCAGGTCGGTAACTTCGATGGCGGTATCACCCGGCGCATTTTCCTCAGTTACAGCGCCTGCCGGGCTGTCCGCACTCCTGCCCGGCGGTTTTTCTTCAAGTCCGGCAAGACGGGTAACGAAAGCGTCTTCAAGGCCCGGTGGTATCGCCCTTATCTTCTCAATGGCTACGTTATTTTGCTCAAGCAGGCGTTTAACTTCGGCGCCGTCCCTTTCCGCCTCTTCTACGACAATATGGATGGTATCGCCGAATAACTGGGGGGTACTGAAAAAAGTCGCCTGTTTGAGTACTGTTAAGGCTTTGCCGGCAGGGTCGGCCCTGATTTCGAGTATTTCACCGGCCTGGCCGGCTTTCAGGGTCTGCGGAGTATCGCAGGCGATAATCTCCCCGTTATGCATAAAGGCGACCCTGCTGAACCTTTCCGCTTCATCGAGGTAAGGTGTGGACACTATAACGGTTATGCCTCTGGATAAAAAGCCGGTGATTATCCTCCAGAAGTCGCGCCGTGAGACCGGGTCGACCCCGGTGGTCGGCTCGTCGAGGAAGATTACTTCCGGCTCGTGTATCAGACTGCAGGCCAGGGCAAGCTTTTTCTGCATACCCCCGGAGAGGTGCTCCGCCTGCCGATGAAGGAACGGCTCCAGACGGCAGAAGCTTAAAAGCTCTTTCTTGCGCTGCCGGCTGACGTCACGCGGCAGGTTGCGCAGCCGGGCGAAGAAGTCGATGTTTTCCTCTACGGTCAGCGTCGGGTACAGGTTGAACCGCTCCGACATATAGCCGATTTTTTCCTTGATGCTGCCCGCCTGCTTCACCGTGTCCATGCCGAGGATGCTGGCTTCACCGGCGGAAGGAAGACTCAGCGTGCAGAGCATCCGGATGGTCGTTGTTTTTCCGGCGCCGTCGGCGCCGACAAACCCGAATATCTCCCCCCGTTCCACTTTCAGGTCGAGCCCGCTTACGGCGAGAGTTTTTCCGTATTTCTTCTGAAGTCCTCTGGCTTCGACAGCCGGAATTTCCATAGATACCAGTCCTCTATCATTAATCGGTTAATATTACGGCATCCGCCGGCATGCCCGGTTTCAGTTTCATGTCCGGATTGTCCAGCCTGATTTTGACGGCAAAGACCGTTTTCTCCCGCTCCTCTTTCAACTGGACGTTTCTCGGGGTGAACTGCGCCTCGGGCGAGATATAGACTACCTTGCCGGAAAAGCTTTCATCGGGATATGAGTCTACGGAGACAATCGCTTCCTGTCCGGGCTTCACCAGCCCGAGTTTGCTTTCCGGGATGTAGGCGGTGAGGGTTACTTCGTCGAGTACGGTAACGGTAAGGACGGGAGCGCCCGCTCTGGCTATCTCTCCGGCTTCGGCGTAGCTTTCCGCCACCACCCCGGAGAGGGGTGAGGAAAGAGTGAGTTTACCTAGCTGGATGTCGTAAACCTTCAGGGATGCCTCAGCCTGCTCCACCTGTATCCCGGCTATCTCCACCGCCTTCCCGGCTGCTTCGACTGCCTGCCGGGCTGTCTTGTTGGCGGTAGCCGCCTGCTCAACCGCCGCATTTATCTCCTGGGGATTGTCCCTGATGGTCAGCAGGTTCTCCAGTAATTCCTGGGCGACCTCGTAGCGGAGCCTGGCAACTTTTTTCTGGGACGAGTCGACCAGGGCCTGTCCCTTGATATAATCGTAGTTCGCTTTGGCAATATCGACCTCTCCCCGGGCAGCGATGATTCTGGCTTCCAGTTCCAGGGGATTTGCCTGCACATCAAGGGCGTTCTCCAGGATATTTTTTGCTCCTTCGGCGGAAAGCACCGCCTGTTCCCGGGAAATCTCTGTCTGCTCAAGGGCGGCCCGGGCTATTTTTGCCGCCGCTTCAGCCTGCTCTTTCTGGGCGCTGAGGAGAGAGCCGTCCAGCACTACCAGGGCAGCACCGGCTTCAACCAGGTCACCTTCACCGGCAGTAATTTCGACAATGCGGCCGCCGATTTCCGGGGCAATGGATATGCTCGTCGCCTCGATAAATCCGGAGGTCGAAATATCATGGGAATTCTCCGAAGACGACGATGTAAACAACCACCATATTCCGGTTGCGATAATTGCTACCACAACAACAATAATCACTGCCAACCCGACTCGTTTCATACTGCCCTCCTTCAGCTTTGTCTTGTCTTTATTTTAATAGCTGCCCTTCATCCGGGCGGAGTCCTCTCAGGAAAATGTCGACCACTTCCCGGGCGTAGACTTCCTGCGTCGGCAGACCGGCACGCAGCGGCAAAAATAGCTCGCTTCCAATCATGTAGATTACGAACGAGCCGATGAAAGACCGGGCGCTGCTCTGGGTATCGTGAGGACGCAGCCTGCCGGTATCAATCTGGTGTTCGAGGTAGGCGACTAAAAAGCTGAGCAATAAGACCGCCTTTTCAGCGAAGCTGTTGGCTGTATCCGGCTCCCTGGTCACTCCCGAGAAAAAAATGCGGAAAAGCTGCCTGGCTTCCGGATTGTTGAAGGTATTTAAATAGCCTCTTCCGATAAAGAAAAGCACTTCTTCGGGCGGGTCGTCTAATCTATCCCAGAGGTTCGGTAGCTGGCTAAGTATTGGAGAAAGCTCTTCCATCATAGCCTGGAAAAGCTCCTTCTTGTTTTTGAAGTACCAGTAGACCAGGGAAGGCGATTTTAGCCCCGCCTCGGCGGCGATTTTCTGGATGGTAGCCCGGTGGAAACCTTCTCTGGCGGCGACCTGCCGTGCTGCTAGTAATATCTGCCGGCGTTTCTCCATTGGTGTCCACCATCCTCGCTAATTGAATGGTTGTTCAATTAGTAGTATATAAAAACTTGAATATATAATCAAGTACCGGACGTTGACTGGCATTATCTGTGGTTGTATGATGCAGGTGTCTGTTCTCGAAGCAGAATTGTTGATGTATTCCTATGGTAGAAAACTCTCGCCGTCCGCTGATTGAAGAGATAGATACGGAGCTGTCCCCGCCCGAAGCCTTCGAACTTTTCAGGGACCGGCGGTTCTGCTTTTTCCTTGACAGCGGTATGGACCCCGAAAAACTGGGGCGCTACTCGTTCATCGGCAGCGACCCTTTTCTCGTCCTCAGCAGCCGCGGCAGCGAGGTAGTCATTACCCGTGGCGTTGAGACGGAACGTTTGAATGCCAACCCTTTCGATGTGCTGGGGGACTTACTGGAGAGATACCGCCTGGACTCACCTGCCTCGCCGGTGCCGTTCGCCGGTGGCGGCGTTGGCTATCTCAGCTACGACCTCTGTCACTTTATCGAGCGTCTGCCCGGCACCGCCCTGGACGACCTCGAATTGCCCGAATGCTATTTCAGCTTCTACGACCTGGTGCTTGCCTTCGATAATCTTGAGGGCAGGGCTTATATCGTCTCCACCGGCTTCCCGGAACTGGAGGAGAGCAGAAGAACGGCGAGGGCTAAACAGCGTCTTGACGAAACCAGGGATAAACTGGCAGGAGCACCGCCGTTGATTACGGAGGAGCCGCCTGCGCCGGGAGCCGCTTCCGGGCAGGTCGCTCTTAAAGGCGGTTTTACTCACCGGGAATATGTCGATGCCGTCGAGAAGTGCCGGCAGTACATTATTAACGGTGATATATTCGAGGTGAACCTCTCTCAGCGCTTCGAGGCTGAGCTTTCTATCACTCCTTACGAGCTGTATAAGCGGTTGCGCCGGATAAACCCGGCGCCTTTTGCCGCCTATCTCGGTTTCGACGAGGTTACCGTGGTCAGTGCCTCGCCGGAGAGATTTCTCCGCGTCCGGGGAGACTGGGTGGAGACGCGCCCGATTAAGGGCACCCGTCCCCGGGGAAAGACGCTGGAAGAAGACAAAGCTAACGCCGATGAACTGGTGGGCAGCGTAAAAGACCGGGCGGAGAATATAATGATTGTCGACCTTGAGAGGAACGACCTGGGCAGGGTATGCCGTTACGGCAGCGTAAAAGTTACCGAACTGGCGATTCTGGAGACTTTTCCTACCGTCTTCCACCTCACCTCGACGGTGGTCGGACAGCTCAGAGAGGGGAAGAAGGTCATCGATTTGCTTAAAGCCACCTTTCCCGGCGGCTCCATCACCGGAGCCCCCAAGGTGCGCTCGATGGAGATTATAGACGAACTGGAGCCGACTAGAAGGAGCGTCTATACCGGCGGCATCGGCTACCTGAGCTTTAGCGGCGACCTCGACCTCAATATCGTAATACGAACTTTTATTGTAAAGGGGAATAAAGCCTATTTTCAGGCGGGCGGTGCCGTAGTATATGATTCCGACCCTGAGTCCGAGTACCAGGAGACGCTGGACAAGGTGAGGGCGCTGATTGATGCCATCGGTGTGACGTCGGATAATGCGGGGTAAATATGGTAATAATCGTTGATAACTACGATTCTTTCACCTATAACCTCGCCCAGTACCTGGGAGAGCTGGGCTGGGAACCGGCTGTCTATCGTAATGACAGCATAATCCTTGACGAAATCGAGAGCCTGGGACCGTCGCACATCATCATTTCTCCCGGACCCTGCACGCCGCTCGAGGCGGGTATCTCCAACGATGTTATCTGGCGTTTTGCCGGGAGGATTCCCATTCTCGGCGTCTGCCTGGGACACCAGTGTATCGGCTATGTTTACGGCGGGCAGGTCGTCCGTGCTCCTGTCCCTACTCACGGTAAGAGCTCGATGGTCTATCATGACGGCAGGACGATATATAAAAGTATAGATAATCCCTTCGAGGCGGGCCGCTACCACTCCCTGGTGGTGAAAAAAGAGACCCTTCCCTCGTCGCTGGCGCTGGCTGCCGAGACGGAAGACGGCGTGGTGATGGGTATCCGGCACAAGGACTACGTGGTCGAGGGGGTGCAGTTCCATCCGGAGTCTATAATGACCGAGGCCGGTCACGCTCTGCTGAGCAATTTTCTCGGCTTCACTCAGCCGAGGTGGTCGAAGGGAGCGGACTTATGAGCGGGATTGTTTACCTGAACGGCGCCCTGGTGCCCTTAAATCAGGCGAAGATATCTGTACTGGACTACGGTTTTCTCTATGGTTACGGACTCTTCGAGACGATGCGCGCTTACGGCGGCAGGGTATTCCGCCTGGAGAGGCACTTGAGCCGCCTGGCTGGTGCTATGGAAATGCTGGGAATAAAGACCGAAGGGCTGGCACTGGCAGAGGCGGTGATGGACACCATCCGGGCAAATAAGCTTTCAAATGCCCGCGTCAGGGTCGCCGTTTCTATCGGCGAGGGCGGGATGGTGCCCGACCCAGCTTCCTGTGAGGAGCCTACCGTGCTGGTGCTGGCGACTGCTTATCATCCCTACCCGGAACAGGTTTATAAAAAAGGGTTCCGGGTGGTGGTTTCCTCCATCCGCCGCAACAGCCAATCGCCGCTCTCGGGGCTGAAGTCGGCTAATTACCTGGAGAGCATGTTAGTCAGGCAGGAGGCAAAAAAAGCCGGGGCTGACGAAGCCCTCTTCCTCAATGATAAGGGTTTTCTTGCCGAGGCGAGTATGAGCAACGTCTTCCTGGTAAGCGGCGGCATATTGAAGACGCCGAAGGAAGAGAACGGTATTTTGCCGGGGATTACCCGGGAAACGGTACTTGAGATTGCCTCGCAGTTAGATATAAGTGCTGCTGAGCAGGATATCGGTCTTGATGAAGTCTATCGGGCTGACGAGGCATTCCTGACCAACTCGATTATGGAGATTATGCCGCTGGTGGAGGTTGAAGGCAGGGCTGTCGGTCCCGGCAGTCCGGGTGCCGTTACTCAGAGAATTATGAATGCCTACCGGGAGTTTGTAAAGGCTACGACCAGCGGACAATAGCGTCGCTCACCCGGCAGACCCGCACCATCTGCTGTACATCGTGCACCCGCACGATGTCGGCGCCCTTGGAGATACCGATGGCTACGGAGGCGGCGGTGCCTTCCAGGCGCTCGGCACTGGGCAGGTCGAGCACCATTCCGATGAATGATTTCCGTGAAGGTCCTATCAGGATGGGCTTTTTCAGTTTTTGAAGCTCGTCCAGCCGGCGGATAATTTCTAGTTCCTGCCGCCAGGTCTTGCCGAAGCCGATGCCGGGGTCGACAATCAGGTTCTCCTCGGGCACTCCAAGTTCCAGTGCCAGTTTAATGCTGTTTTGAAGCGATGATGTTACCTCTGCCATCAGGTCGTCATAGTAGGCTACGTCGCGCTGGATTCCGGCATCGAAACCGCCTTTATCCCGCTGGTTGCTCATCAGGATAAGGGGGGCATTATATGCGGCGGCAAGTTCCGCCAGCCGCCTGTCTTTTTTCAGACCCCACTGGTCGTTTATAATTGCTGCCCCGGCCTTCAGCGCCCGCTCGGCGACTTCCGACTTGTACGTATCCACGCTCAGGGGGACGGTTATTTCCCCGGCCAGCCGCTCTATTACCGGCACCACCCGCCTGATTTCCTCGTCAATCGGGACCGATGACGAGCCGGGGCGGGTAGACTCGCCGCCGACATCGAGAATATCGGCGCCTTCGCTGACGAAGCGGCGCGCCTGCTCTTCGGCGGCTTTGAGGTCGGTAATCCCGTCGCCGGAGAAGGAGTCCGGGGAGACGTTGATTATCCCCATCACATAGGTGCGTTCTCCCCAGCGGAATTCCGTATTGCCGCATTTTGTCATCCCGGATTGGCTCATTGTTGATACCTCATACGGATTGTCCAGTCGCTATTTTAACACATTGCCCGGCGCCCCGGTAAGTCTTTTTAGAACCAATTGCCTATGTGTTCAGGTACGAATGGACTATTTATCTCCGTAAACGGCGGTGAGATGCTGTATGGGCGTAAATAATCAACCGGACCCGGCGGAGGTAGAAGGTGCAGCTATCGGACGGGGTTGTCTTTGCCTTCAGGGTGCTGCTGGCAGCCGGAGCGCTCGCTCTGGCTTTCTGTGCCGGCGTCAATATCGGCAGAGTCGAGTTCGAGCCGGAGATGCGTACGGTCATCGGCCCGACTGTCGAGTGCCGGCTTGTCGAGAGTCACACGGTGCAGTATGTGGAAAGACCTGTTGCTGTGGTCCGGGACACGGGGAGCATCCGGAGTGAGCCGGCAGAGCTTCGCCATTTCGAGAATCTTGAGGAACTGAGGCAGTGGCTGGCGGTGGCGGCGGAGAGCACGGCTACGGTCTACTTTCAGCCGCCCGGCGGCGAGGTGGACTGCGATGATTACGCTCTTGCCCTGCAAAGCAGGGCTCTTGCCGACGGCTTCATAGTTTCCTTTGAAATTATCGGCAGGGACGAATACAATTCGCTTTTCAGCGGCAGGCTGCCCCCCGGGCAGGATTTTCACGCTATCAATCTGGCTATAATCGGCAACGATGCCTTTTACATCGAGTCGCAGACCGGCGAGGTCATCCGCGCGGTATCCCTCGACTAAGACCGAGGTTATTCTTCCCGCATAAATCCCTCTCTTTTATGCGCTCCCTGCAATACCCCTGTTGCGTTGCTGTGCCGATGCTGGTAAAATTATTTCTGCCTTGCCCCTGTAGCTCAGGTGGATAGAGCAGCGGTTTCCTAATCTGTCTGCCAGTGT
>CAZOUZ010000001.1:13090-38447 GCA_964583115.1 uncultured Dehalococcoidales bacterium | reverse complement strand
AGATTACCCGGTGTTTCAGGTCAGAACTTAAAACAAGGCTTACATCCTTGTCCTCAGACCACGGGAATTCGTCACCAAATCACAGTGTGTGGAGCCAGTTCTTTCAGGAAGACATCCCGGCGCTTAACTATTAGTCATGTGTCCATTGCTTGGCCAACCGTACTGCCTCCACGGCATTTATGCCGTAAGCATCGGCGGCGATATAATCCTTCACCCTCTCGCCAATCTGTGAACCACCACCTATCATTATCTTCACTTCATCTCTTAAACCGGCTTTCTTAAGCGTCTCAACCGTCGACTTCATCGAATCGTAAGCCAGCGTAAGAAATCCGCTCAAAGCCACAATCTGCGGTTTAACTTCTTTAACTGCCTCGACAAATTTTTCTTCGGGAACATCCACTCCCAGGTCGTGCACTTCAAAGCCGTTAACATCCAGCATGAAGCCGACTATATCCTTACCTATGTCATGAATGTCTCCACGCACCGTACCGAGGACTATCCTGCCCCTTTGACCGCCTTCTTCACCCGAACTCCCGGCTTGCATTGCAGGTTTCAAAATATCGGAAATCTCCTGGAGTATCTCACCTGACATAATAAGCTCCGGCAGAAAATATTCTCCGCTTTCATACCGTTCTCCCACGATATTCATTGCTTTTTGGCAATCTTTCAGGATATTAAGCGGGTCCTCTCCTTTTTCAATTGCCTCCTGAGCCAGGCGTAAGGCTTCATCTTCCTGTATTTCCGAGACGGCTTTGACTAAGTCTTTACTCATATTCCTCCACTCCGTAATTTTTTTGTGCTTGATGAATTGAGAGGTTCCCCTGCCCTCTAATAAACTCCATACTTTTTGACCGTGTCCATCATCGCTTTAATGTTTTCTATTTTGGCTTCCTGTATATAGTCCGTACAAGTTCTCAGGATATAACCTCCGCCCTTTCCACAGATCTGGATGAGTTTCTTGCAGTATTCCTCTACCTCCGATGGTGAGCCTGTCTGCAGCAAGTTCATGGGGACACTACCCATAAGGGAGACATGGTCACCAAGGACCTCCTTCGCTTTGAACATGTCTGTATCCGTAAAGCGAATCATAACCTTGCCCTTGGGGAGTTCCAGAAAGTACTCGAAGCGGTTTTCACAGTACCCTTCCGCAAAGATGTTTACAATATACCCTAACTCAATCGCTTTCATCATGGATTTTTTCCAGGTAGGCCAGTAGAATTTCTCCCACTGCTGCTTGGACAAGAAGTCGTCGGAGCCCCTATGAATTGCGCCGGCACCCGCCAGCTTAGGTCCCGGCTTCGTGGTGTCAGCCGGAGTTGCCCCGGCTAGCTGCCTCATGTTAATCTTTTCGAGGGCAGCGATGAGCTTTTCGGGACGCCGGTACATATCTTTGATAATACCTTTCCAACCCCGGTAAGCGTTTGCCATATGGTCGAAGGCTGGACCCAGGAATAAACCACCACGTTTCGACAACGGCGGAAAGCCCAGATACGCCATATCCTCGTATAAACTACCCATAGCCTGACTATGTTTGGTTTGCTCCTGTCCCGCTTTTTGCAAAATCCGGCCGACTTCCTGAAGCTCCGGGGTAGTGAGCATGCCGGCAAAAGCCGGGAACATCATCATCATCATGGGACTGTCACTCAGGGAAGGGAGTTTAGAAAGGGGCGCCAGCGCTCCATACACCCGGGGCAGATAGCAGCGTAAAAGAAAACCAGTGGTGTCTTCAAGAAAAAGGTCGTATTCGTCCTCTTTCATATATTCTCCGTCGAGGGTCTGCTGCGGAACATCAGGGGGAAGCGTCCCACCAGGCCATAGTGTGTTCTTTGCATCGAGGGTATCGAGAGAAAATCCCGAAGTGAACGCTCCTGCTTCCCCCCAGGTATCGGGTTCAAAATCCGCCATCGTCATGGTGTATGCCTTTTTCCAGGCGATAGGGTCATAATAGGCGCTGGAGTAGGGCAATCCAGCATACTTGGCAGCGAAAAAGGTCCCGCCGAGAATTACCGGGACCCGGTCGGGCTGCTTCATCTCGATAGCATCCCAGAGTCTCTGTTGCTTCTCCCGGTAAAGCTGTTCTACTGATTTACCGTTTTTCTTCTCGATATTTTCCTTTAGTCTTTTCAAGTGTTCCCGGTAGCTTTGCTCCGTTTCAGTACTTTTTGCCATTATCCCCTTTCTCCTTTCAGATTAAAACCGGTTAAGCGCATGAATAGGATTTGAGTTTAGTATTTAAATGGATATTCTGTCAATAAGACAAGAGGCTATTATTTAAGGAGTGCGTAAGCGGGAACGGGGGTTATATCCTTAAATATTCTGATGCAGACAGCAGCATCCTTGCCGAGGTTCAGGTCAATCTGTTCGTAGACTTCATTGACCTCTGCATCATCGAAGCAAGAAACGTTGCCAGCGCTCGTTACGATGATATCAGGGATTCTGAAGGGGAAGCCAAAATTCTTGCCCTCCACAGAGCACATCTCTTCGCGGTTGCTTCCCCTATCAGTGAACATAATTGTTTATAGTGAGTAAGCGCCCTGAAGCATCTTCAGGATATCCTCAGAATTCGCTTTTTTGGGACCGAAACCTGCGGTATCGTCTGACAGAGCCATCGTAGCAACATCGGGTAGTGCTGACTCGTCGATTTTGTGCGCTTTAAGGGTCTTTAGACCTATTTTTTTATTAAGGTCTCTAATAGCATCGGCAACTTTTGTACCGATTTCTCCGGGTGAAAGGCTTTCACCTAAATCCAATCCCATTGCTACCCCAACACGCCTTACTCTGTCCGGCACTTCATCGACAATAAATTCCATAACCTCCGGAAGGGCAATCCCGCAGGCATTCCCATGGGGAATATGGAACATAGCACCTAAAGTATGGCCTATAGCGTGGCCATAATGCGGTATAGCATCGGCAAAGGCGTAGCCAGCTATCATAGCGGCAAAACTCATATTTGTCCTTGCTTCCATATCAGAGCCGTTATTAACAGCTCTGGGAAGGTAAGTGCACACCAGAGCTACAGCCTTTTCTGCCAGTATATCCGACATCGGGTTTGCCATACTGGAAGTCATCGCTTCTGAGGCATGAGAAAAGGCATCCATTCCTGTATCGGCGGTTATGGAGGCGGGCATTCCTGTGGTGAGAACAGGGTCAACGATAGCCAGGGTGGCCCTGCATATTTGCCCCATTATACCTCCTTTTCTATTCTTCTTGGTATCGGTAATAACGGCTACAGGTGTTACCTCACTGCCGGTGCCGGATGTAGTAGGTAGCAGGACCAGCACCTTACCCGGTTTCGGTTGTGCGTCGCCAGCCATATACTGGCTAATCGGGGATGGGTTTCCCAATAAGATATTGACCGCTTTAGCCGTATCCATACTACTCCCGCCGCCAATTGCTACTATCCCGTCAACCTGTTCTTTCCGGCCGATTTCCGCAGCCTCTTCAATAGTGTAATCCGGTGGGTCGGCTAATACTCCGTCATAGACTACTGACTTAATGCCCTGTGCTTGAATATTCTCGATTATCTTATCGGTTATTCCTGCCCCCTTTACACCCTTGTCATAGACGCAAAGTACATTTGTGCAGCCAAGCTCCTTTAACTTCGTTCCGGTCTCTGAAGAAATGTTCTCACCGAATAGAACCGGGGATAAATGATTAATACTGAAAGCCATGCGTACATCCTCCTTAATCTAATTTTAATACAGTATGTAAAATGACAGTATCCTTACGTTTTCTTCCTCTTAGAAACTGTAATTCAATTTGAATGATAGACTATTGCTATGGTAAATATCAATACTTTGAAACAAATAAGTAATTTGCGCATAGCATTTATTATTCGTAATAAGGGGCTGGACAATCCTTCCAGCCCCTTCTATAGCTGACTGCCGACACAGGACCCGAATTACCAAGTCCGGCATGGACAGGAGCTGGTGCCTGAATTGTGAGATTAAACTCAAAAGTTCTGCCTATCGTCTCCCTATCTCCACCAAAGGGTATCAACAGGCAGAACCGGGATTTCTTCTTGTTCCGGAATTTCAGTGATTTTCTGAGGCTGGAGCTACCTCAGAATTTGAGGAGATTAAAGACTGACCGGCAGTGGATGTAAACTTGCTTTATCGGGGCTGCTGTATGAAAATAGATAGAGTTTGAAGAAAGATTAGCTGAAACGAGGTGAATGTTATGGCAGTACGAGTAGTCGGAATTTTGAGCCCGGGAGACATGGGACACGCCGTAGGCCGTGTCCTGGTAGATAATGGGATGAAAGTAATTACCTGCCTGGAAGGACGCAGCCGGCGCACGGCCGGACTCGCCGGAGAGGCCGGGATTGAGGCGGTACCCAACTACGGACAGCTTGTTAATGATGCCGATATGATTCTTTCCATCCTGGTACCCGCCGAAGCGAAAAACGCCGCCACCCTCGTAGCCAGGGTTCTGGAAGATACCGGAGAGAAGATTGTCTATGTCGACTGCAATGCCATCGCCCCGGCGACGGTGCGGGAAATCGGAGAAATAATCGTAAGGGCGGGGAGCCGGTTCGTAGACGCCGGAATCATCGGCGGGCCGCCGAACCCGAAGACCTTCACCCGGCTTTACGCTTCGGGAAGAGATGCCGGAGAGTTCGAGGAGCTGGGCAAATACGGGCTGGACGTGCGGGCAGTGGGAAAGGAAATCGGGCAGGCATCCGGACTGAAGATGGTATACGCCGCCCTGACCAAGGGTACTTCCGCTCTTTCCATCGAGCTGCTGGTAGCCGCCATGCGGATGGGACTCTACGACGCACTGATAAACGAGTTCAAGCTAAGCCAGGCAGACAGGCTGGACTCACTAAGCCGGGGTCTGCAAAGCATCCCCAGCAAGTCGAAGCGATGGGTCGGAGAAATGGAGGAGATTGCCAAGACCTTCGGCAGTCTGGGATTGACGCCTAAAATCCTCGAAGGAGCAGCCGACCTCTACCGGTTCGTCGGCGGGAACCCGGTTTCCGACGAGACGCCGGAGACTATCGACAGGGACCGGACGCTGGAGCAGCTTATCAGGATGTTGGCGGAAGATAAATAGACGGACGTAATGACCGGGATTATAATATGATACAGGAGATAAGGTGGATAGTGAAAAGCAGTTACTGAAGATATACTCGAACCCCCAACTTATAGAACCTTTTCTTGTCGCTGCCGGACCGGGTACCTCCAACGTGGGACTGAGGACAGCCAATTACCTCAGAGAGAAGCTGAATGCAGAGCTCTTCGCCGAGGTGGAACCGGGCGACTTTTTCACCCCTCCGTATAGCTTTACTTTCCAGGACGGAATAATCGAAATCTCCCCGGTAGAAATGGGCGATAAAAACCCCCAAAACAGGTTCTACTACTGGAAGTCGGGAAAAGCCCATGACATTATCTTCTTCACCGCAGATACCGCTCCCCTGCCGGGCAAAATTCCGGAGCTGGCAGGGTACGTAATGGACGCCGCCAGGAGCTTCGGCATCACCAGACTATATATGCCGGGAGCATTCCTCACCGATGTCCACCATTCGCTTGAGCCGACGATATACGGCTCGATAACCGATAGCAGTCTGCATGACTACCTGCGCAGCTACAACGTAGCGCCGGTGCCGCCAATGAATATCGCCCATAATATGAGCGCCTGGTTACTGGGTACGGCTAAATGGAAGGGCATAGAAGCAATCGGGCTGGTAAGTGAAATCCCGGCATATAATCCCGAAGGACGGAACATAAGGGCCTGCCGGGCACTGGTCAATACCCTGCTCGAAATGCTCGACATAGAAGCGCCGGACACTTCCGACCTCGACGATATGCTGGAAGAGGAAGAAGACTGGCTAGAGAAACGGCTCAACGAGCTTCAGGATTCAAAAGACCAGAGAATAACCGAGTTCGTCAAGTACCTGGAGATGTTGAAAGAGCGCCGGCAGGAAAAGCCGAGGAACAGACAAACGCTCCCCGCCATGGACATAGAATTACCGGAGTCGCTGAAGTTCATCGAAGACCTCTACTTAGAGGCGAAAAACAACTCTGAAAAGGTCGATGAACTCCGGATGGCAGTCCAGCAGTTGAAAGGCTCCGACCGCCTGTTAATTCTGAGAAAATACGGCGACCGGATTATGGGTCTCCTCGGCTACCAGATGTAAACGGATTATTCACTCCGTGCCGCTATCCTGCGCAGACGGCGGTCCTCGCCGCACTCCAGCGTTTCGCCTTTGGTAAGGACTCCGAAACACTTGTTGCAGGAAATGCAGGTTGCCGGCTCCGTCTCTCCCCTCTGCCAGCGGGCGATAATGTCCGGCTCCCTGATGAAGGAACGGGACATCGAAATCAGGTCGGCATCACCGCTGCTGACTATGCTCTCCGCCATTTCCAGGCTGCGTATCCCGCCTACCGCCATTACCGGTACTTTCACCGCCTTCTTGACCGCAGCCGCTCTATCACGGTAATACGCCTGCTCGGGAGTACCCCTTTTACTTATCCTGGCAGAGGTACCGACTCCGGAGCTGACCTCTATAGCATCAATACCTTCTTTCTCCATCTGCCGGGCGGTTTCCACGCCCTCGGCTATGGCAAGTCCCCCCTCCTCGTCGTCCTGGACGCCGAACTTAATCAGCAGAGGGAAATCACTGCCCGCCGCCTGCCGCGCTCTCCGTATCAGCTCAAGGTGAAATCTCCTTCTGTTTTCGGCGCTGCCTCCCCAGCGGTCGGTACGAACGTTGAAAAGGGGCGAGAGGAACTGGTTCATACCGTAGCCGTGAGCGCCGTGAAACTGGATGGCGTCAAAACCGGCCTCTCTGGCACGTAATATTGCCGCTATATACTCGGCAATAAGAGTCTCTATCTCTTCTTCGGTCATCTCGCGGTGCGGGGCGCTTATTCTCTCCAGCTTCGATACCGCCTGCAGCTCGATGCCTTTTTGACTCAAATAACCGGAATTTACGCCGGCGTGGACTATCTGTACGGCTATCCTGGCGCCTCCCCGGTGCGCTACCTCAACCAGCCGCTTCAGCCCCGGTATCATTTCGTCGGTATGGATACCGTACTGCCTCGGGTTCGCCTGGCCCAGCGCCGTGACAAAGGAATAAGCGGTAACTATCAGGCCGACTCCTCCCTGTCCGAGCTTGCGGTAGATTTCTACCGAGGCATCGGTAACGGCGCCGGTTTCATCCGCAGTGCCGTCCCACGTCGCCGACCTTACAAAACGGTTCTTCAGCTCCAGACTGCCGATTCGATAAGGCTGAAAAAGAATTGTTGACATAATCACTCCAATAACCTGTTAATACTACTTCCCGACTGTAACATTCTATCCACTAGAGGCTGATAATGTCAAAAAGCACCAGCCCCGAGGATTGACATATTATCTGGAATATGGTTAATAGAGCGTTACACGGCCTATTACTATTCTATAAAAACCCACCTGGAAGGACACACCGTTTTTGCAAGCAGTCCCGGACAATACGAATCCGACCACATAAGGAGAGAACAGGAGGTCAGAGCAAAATGGCTACGCTTGAAGAATATAATGGCTACGGAGAAGAACTTGAGAGGTTACTGCTGTTAAGGACATCCCCGATAGCGGTAAAAATGCTTGAGAAGGAAGAAGATATCCCGGACGGGGCATACCGACCGAAGAGGGATGACGGTGTTCACCTTGCCCAGTGCCAGGCTTTTGCAATGTCACGGCGGCAGAAGACTACCGTGGCAATGCTGAAAGAAGATAACTGGTGCTGGGCGCCCCTTGTAGCCTGGGGGCTGGTAGAACCACCCGACCCTGCCACCATCTTTTACGCCAGTTTCCCCTGCTTTGAGCAGGGTAAGTACATCGGCATTGTCTCGGCGCCCCTGGAAACGGCAAATTTTGAGCCTGATATGGTACTTATCTACTCCAATACCGCCCAGTTGAGAAATATACTAAGTGCGGTCAAGACCAGGGAGAATCCACTGGTGGCATCCGAGTTCGACCCTATCGATTCCTGCATTTTCTCCGTGGTGCCGACAATACTGACCGGGCAATACCGGATTACTCTGCCCGACCCCGGCGACTACGAGCGGGCAATGGCCGGTGAAGATGAAATTATATTCTCCGTGCCGGCGGATAAAATAGAGAATCTGGTATCGAGACTCAGGCGCACCGACGAGCAAAAGCGGGGCTATCTCTATTCTTACCAGGAGATGATGCCCGATTTCCCCCAGCCCGGTTTCTATAAAAAACTGTTTAAAATGTGGGGGCTGGACGTATAAGAATTCGTTAGCAATAACGCTGGCGATATACAGGACATAGTTGCTTGCGTTTTGAAAAATAGGGATTGACAACGAAACAAGTGCTCTTTATAATTTATAGTGGATGGGAAGTGCCTTATTTAAGATATTTATAGAGGGTTTGGGTGTTTAAGACGCCTAGACCCTCAACTTTTTTAAAGATAGCATTAGTACTTGTATTACTCTATTTTTTCTTACTGGGAATAAAATTCACCGGGACCTCTTTCAAGCTGTTCGGTAAAGACTTTGCCGAGCAGCTAATTAGTATATACTCAAATCCTTTTACGGGACTGTTCACCGGAATCCTGGCAACCAGTATAATTCAAAGCTCATCAACTACCACATCGTTAATAGTAGGCCTGGCCGGCAGCGGTGTCCTTCCTATAGAGTCCGCCATTCCTATGGTGATGGGTGCCAACATGGGCACCACTGTCACCAATACTCTGGTCTCACTTACCTTCGTTACCAGGAAGGATGACTTCAGACGGGCTTTTGCCGCAGCTACAGTCCATGACTTCTTCAATTTCCTCGCAATTATTGTGTTTTTCCCTCTGGAGATTTTTTTTCACATCATCGAGAAATCAGCGCTTTTTCTAACCGGTATTTTCCAAGGGGTGGGCGGTGTCACCTTTATAAGTCCGCTTAAGCTGACTATCGACCCGGTAGTAAAGGGCTTTCAACACTTTTTCACAGATACAGTGGGCATCTCCGATATAGCGGTGGGCATCATAATGCTGGTCGTGGCAATCGCACTGGTAGTCACCTCTCTTATTTATCTGGTAAAAATGATGCGGTCGCTGGTGATAAATCAGACGGAGAAATTCATTGACAGGTATCTATTTAGAAATACCGTTACGGCTTTTATCCTGGGGATGCTGTTAACTGCCGTAGTCCAGAGTAGCTCGGTTACGACTTCGATGATTGTCCCGCTGGTTGCAGCGGGACTTCTCCAGTTGAGTCGTGCTTATCCATTTACCCTGGGCGCAAACATCGGCACTACTATTACTGCTATACTGGCTTCACTAGCTACAGTGAGTTCTGAAGCCGGCTCATCTGTGACCACAGTAGGTCTGACGGTTGCTTTTTGTCACCTGATGTTTAATATTTATGGTACGATAATATTTCTACCGCTGCGTAAGTTACCAATATATTTTGCAACTAAACTGAGCAATGTTGCGGCCGAATCTAAAAAATGGGCATTTATATTTGTTATTACAGTCTTTTTCCTGATACCACTGTTAATATTATTCCTGACGCGGTAAAATTTACTGAAAGAGTTTTCAGGAGGTGAAGCAGGTTATGGCCAGCGAAATAATAAATATGTTGCGGGGCTCAACCCTGATTAAAAAGGCTTTAGATGAATTTATTACTATGATAGGTAATTGTGAATACCTTTACAACGAGGCATGGAGGGTATTGAGTACCCAGGATAGTATTGAGAAGATACCACAGTATTTCTATGACAGAGATATAGAAATCAATTACCAGGAAAAGGAAATACGAAGACTGCTATTCGAGCATCTATCTATCCGGCCGAAACATGATACATCCGGTTCATTAGCGCTCATGAGCCTGGTAAAGGACGCCGAAAGGATAGGAGACTATTCAAAGAACATTTTCGAGGCCGGTGTCTTATATCGAGGCACCATCAAAGGCACAAAATTCTTTCCACGATTCTCAGCAACGCAAAAAAATATAGCCGACCACTTCCCCAAATTACAGGAAGCCTTCAAAAAATCGGACGAAAAGCTGGCAAATGAAATTCTTAAAAAATATACGCCGATTAAACGCGAGTGCGATAAAATATTATATGAACTGTTTGAAGTGGAGTTATCCACGAATGAAGCCGTGATAACGGCAATGTTATCCAGATATTTCAAGCGCATTAATTCTCATGTGAGTAATATTGCCTCGGGAATCGTTTACCCGCTAAATGAAATAGATTTTGTAAGCGGAGATATCCTCGAATGATACCGCAGTGCCCATACCAGTTTTAAACAGGAACAAAGCAGGCTATGAACCAGAAAGCGGTTATTTTCCATATCAAAGATAACGTCGCCACTGCCCTCTCCGACCTCAAAGCCGGGGATAGCGTGGAACTGAAGATTGAAGATAAGACCCTGGTTGCCAGTCTGACCGATTCAGTCCCCTTCGGCCACAAGTTCAGCATAGCCGATATAGAGTCCGGCTCGCCGGTAATCAAATACGGAGAGGTCATAGGTATTGCTATGAACGACATACGGTCAGGGGCTTATGTTCACGTCCACAACGTCGCCAGCGCCCGGGGAAGGGGCGATTTAACCGGAGGCAAACTATGAGCTTTTTAGGCTACCCCCGCCAAAACGGCTCCGTGGGCACCCGCAACTATATCGGCATAATATCCACGGTAAGCTGCGCCAATGACGTTGCCTGGTGGATATCACAAAAGATTGACGGCTGCGTTCCTTTTCTTCACGGGCAGGGCTGCTGCCAGACAAAGCCGGACCTCGATATTGCCACCCGCACTCTCATTTCACTCGGCTACAACCCCAACCTGGCGGGAGTATTACTGGTCAGTCTGGGCTGTGAAGCCGTATCAGCCGACGAAATCGCCGATGGTATAGCCGGGTCCGGCAAGCCGGTTGAAAAAATCGTCATCCAGAAACTGGGCGGGGCTACCGCCGCCCTGACCGAGGGTTCCCGGCTGGCTGAAGCCTTAGTATCCGGGGCATCAAAGATAAAGAGCGAAAATTTCGATGACTCGGAACTGGTACTGGGAGTTAAGTGCGGTGCCTCGGACACCACGTCGGGACTGGCGTCAAACCCGGCAGCCGGCAGGGCATGCGATTTACTCATCGACAACGGCGGCACCTGCGTATTCGGCGAGACCACGGAGTTCATCGGGGCGGAGCATATTCTCGCCCGCCGCGCTGCCAGCCCGGAAGTCGCCAAAAAAATCCTCGGTATTGTCGACCGTATGGAGAAACGGGCTATCGCTATGGGCGCCGATATGAGAGGCGGCCAGCCGACCGCCGGTAACATCGCCGGCGGTCTGACCACCATCGAGGAAAAATCACTCGGCGCTATCGTCAAGGGAGGCACCAGACCTATCCGGGACGTCTACGAGTACGGGGAACGCCCGGAAGGCAAAGGACTGTTCATAATCGATTCGCCGGGGCGCGAACCGGAGTTCCTGACCGCCGCAGTAGCCGCCGGGGCGCAGGTAATCGTTTTCACCACCGGACTGGGCGCTCCGCAGGGATTTCCTTTCGTACCGGTCATTAAAGTTACCGGCAACCCCCGCACTTATCAAAACCTGCCCGAGCATATGGATATGCTGATTGACACGGTGAATAAAGCGGACACCGGTATTATGCAGTCGGGAGAAATGCTATATGAGGAAATTCTGGCTGTAGCCTCAGGCAAAAAGACAAAAGCCGAGCTGCTGAATTACGGCAATTTCCCCAATATCTTCACCATCGGCCCGGTAATCTGAACCAGCGGAGTATTTACTCGATTACCACCGGAGTCTGACTCTTCACGTATGCCTCATCGAGTTCGATACCGATTAAAAAGTCCATGTGTTGCAAGAAAAAACCAGATGCTGTATGCCGGGGAATTCGACCGAGAGCCATCTGCTCTGCCTTGCTATTCACCGCAGATTATGCAGGTCAAACATTGTATTCACTGAGCAGCCTATCTGCCTGCTCATCCAAGAGAGCCAGCCTGCTGACAGTCTCCCGCTTCGGCACTCCTTCCACGGTAAAACCCTTCTTCTCATAGACGAGGTCACAGAGCCTTTCGTAGGCTTCAATCCTTTTATCCACCAGCAGCTTATGCCTGTCTTCCGGCGCGGCGGGAAGCTCGTCTGCGCCGGACTGCTCGCGCAGCAACTCGTCATAATAGTCAGCCCTGGACTGGTACTCATCCAGGTAGACCGGCGCCATCGCCCTCAGCGGTATCCGGTCGCTGGCACGGGTACCTTTTCCATGTCGGAGGTTAATCAGCTTCTGGAGCAGATACAGCCTCTCCGAGTCGGTCAATAAGTCATCAAGCGTCTTGCTGCTGCCGGTCGTGGCATTGTAGTAATCAACGTAATATTCAAGGGTGGGAATATTCTTTGCCGGCTCCTCGGTATCGGCTGCCAGGGGATTTCTGACATCTATCCAGGGAAGCTTACAAAGCCCGGTGGCATTAAACCAGGTGCGGACCAGCGGGAACCATTTGAGGGCGTTTGCCTTGTCTTCGAGAGTCGGCAGTTCCTTATGTACCTGGTCGATAAAGATTAACCACGATTCGTCGTGCTGCGGACCCTTGAGAGCAAAACCGTAGCCTCCCTGCTGGGCAAGCGATTCTTTTGTAACGTACATCGAGAACTCCAGGCCCTTCACCTCCATACCGAATTTGTCCAGCTCGGCAAGCACGGTATCCTGAGATATACCGTTCCTGGAAGCGTGTTTCTCAGTAACCCATTTCTTGCCTCTGGCGACGCCCTGCCCGGCGATTTTACCGAAACCCTTTGCCTCCGCTATTTCGTGCAGCAGTCTGCTTATGCTCTCCGCATTACCGAATGAAAGGTCGTAACCGATGTCCCCGGCGGTGACAAATCCCCGCTCGAAGCACTCCATATAGAAACTGATTGTTACTCCCGTAGAGATAGTGTCGAGACCGTATTCGTCGCAGTACCAGTTGTATTCCAGGACGAAATGCGGGTCGAAAATACCCATCGAGGTAACGGCGCCGATGGTCTCATACTCGGGCCCGTCTATGTTCACCCTGCGCCCCGAATAGGGACCCCAGGTGAGCTCCACGTCCTCGGCGCTCTTGGCGCAGGCCAGATTGCAGCCGTAATAGCACCCGTCAGGCAGGTTTTTAGCAAAGTATCTGTCAAGGAAGACGCCGGCGAATACATTGGGGGCTTCATCGCTCTGGCCGTAGCGGTAGTTTTTTACCGGGAAAAGGTGATACCTGTTCATATATTCCGCCAGGATTGTAGTCCCCCAGGCGGAAAGGTGCAGCTGTTTGGGGTCGGCTTCCGATATTACTTTTTTCAACTGCGCGCCCGCCTGCCGCACTTTCTGTTTATCTACGGCATTATTGCCGTTCGCCTTCGGCAGGCTGGAGCGCACCACGATGCCCCGGAGTTTCTTTGTCCTCATCACAGTCCCGGTGCCGCCTCTGCCCGCCTGCTTGGCACGAAGGCGTTTTCGCCTTCTATCGTAGAAAATGCTGTTTATAATCCCGAACCTGGCATTAAGCGCTCCCTCTCCGGCGGTTACCGCCGCCAGAGTATCGCTGTAATCCCCGCCGGAAACACCCCTCAGCAGGTTATCGCCGTAGGAAAGGGCGCCCCTGTCTATTTCATTCCCGTAAGCAGGCGCCTCTATAATGCTGATTGTACCCGCATCGCCGTCTATGACTACAGCCACGTCTTCCCCGGCGATACCGGAAACGGCCAGGGCATCGAAGCCGGCAAGCTTCAGCAGCGGCCCGAAGTGACCGCCGATGTTTGAGTCTACAAAGGTATCGGTAAGAGGAGAAATCGCCCCGATGATGAATTTACCCGTCCCCGGAAAACCGGGCTCGTTGCCCAGCGGTCCGCTTGCCATCGCCAGAATATTCTCCGGGCTATCGTAGCGGGTCTCCCGGGTGGTGCCGTCCCAGATAAGCTTTAAGGTATAGCCCCTGCCGCCGATATACTTTTCCTTAAAATCGGGAGGCAGTTCCTCAATAGTAATCTCCGTTTTACCCAGGTCTACCCTGAGTATCCGGTCCGTATAACCGCCCGACACGCGTGCAGGCTCGTATTCAATCTGCTGTAGTATTTTCATAAATCAACACTCCGGCTTTTTTTATAAACAATATTGCATTCTATCACACTCACGGCTAAAGTTACACCCACCGACCTTATCCGGACAACAAAAGGGTTGGTTTTTACCCCTATATCCAGCTATAATATGAGAGTGAGCACCCAGGACAAGCTGATAACCGATTACCAGTTCGAGCTCGTAGAGGACCATCACCACCCCGGCAGCGGACGCTACGGCGTCCGTGTAATGCTGCCGGCTGACATCAGTGCTTCGTTCCCGTATCTCAACGCCGTCCTGGACGACAGCATTTACGACCACGAGAACGGTATCCTGATTGGTGCCGGTAAAGGACGGCGGTACGCCTTCCGTCCCCACGAAATCCAGCTCGGTATGGTTGCCGACCCGTCTGCTGCAGCCTCGATTGTCGATGAGGCAGTGGAGCTTGTCAACCGGGTCTGGCGGGAACGCGACGGCATCACGCCGAGTTACCGGGAGCGCCAGCTTCCGCCGGTCTTTGAAATCTATAAGCTGCTCCCCGGGAAAAACTGCAAGGAATGCGGCTACCCTACCTGCCTCGCCTTCGCCGCCGACCTGCGCGCCGGAGCGGTGCTCCTGGATGAATGCACCCTGCTGGCACAGCCGGAGTATTCAAATAACCGGGAACAGATTAGCACCCTTTTCTCGCCCGCTCAAGCTGACGATAACAGCTAATAACAGGACGGCCAGACACAGAAAATGAGCTATTCAGAAGAGACCGCAAAAGCCACACCTGCCGGAAAGGCGGGTGAAAAGATTATTCCGACCTTCTGCTCGATGTGCGGACCGGCAATGGGCTGCGGAATATACTGCCATGTGAAAGACGGAAAACTGGTCGAAATCGAGGGTATGAAGGAGTCCCCGGTGAACCGGGGGAAGCTCTGTCCCAGGGCTTTCGCCTCCGTGCAGTGGCTCTATTCGCCGCAGCGCCTTATGCACCCGTTAAAACGCACCGGAAAGAAGGGGGAAGGGAAATTCGAGAGGACTACCTGGGACGAAGCCATCGGAATTATCGCCGACAGACTGCTGGAGCTCAAGGAAAAGTACGGGCCCGAGTCCCTGGCTATTCTATCACCGGCACGGAGGAGCTACAGCGACTATTTATACAGGTTTCTTATGGTTCACGGCAGCCCCAATTACGGGCACAGCGGTATCTGTGCCGTCCAGCAGGCATTCGCCTTTGCTTATACCCTGGGGACACCCCGGCTAACGGCGGACTACAACCGAGCCGACCTGATTATTATCTGGGGGGCAAACCCCGTCTATTCCGGCGCCCCGCAGGTCAATCTGGAGAGAATCCTGAACGCTAAAGACCGTGGAGCAAAGCTAATCGTGATAAAACCCCAGATGCAGCCGGACGCCGCCAAGGCGGATATCTGGGTGCCCGTCAGACCCGGGACGGACGGCGCCCTGGCACTGGCGATGCTGAACGTTGTAATCACCGAGAATTTATACGATAAGGAGTTCGTCGACAGGTGGTGCTACGGCTTTGACAGGCTGGTGCCCCACATACAGAAATATACGCCGGAATGGGCAGCGCCGATAACCGGCCTGCCTGCCGAACAGATAAGAGAAGTCGCCAGGCTGTACGCCACTACGAAAAAAGCCTGTATAAACACCGGCAACGCCTTCGACCAGGCCGTGGGCTCAAACAATGCGGTGCGGGCTGTCGCCATACTAATCGCCATTACCGGGCACTTCGACAGGCCCGGCGGGAATATCGTCCCCGGTATGAGCGGCAATATGCCGTGGGTCAAGTCGGTGCACCTCAGGGAGAGATACACCCAGGAGATGGTAGACAAGCTGGTCGGCCCTGAGATA
Source organism: uncultured Dehalococcoidales bacterium (assembly GCA_964583115.1). Classification (GTDB taxonomy): domain Bacteria; phylum Chloroflexota; class Dehalococcoidia; order Dehalococcoidales; family UBA2162; genus CAYVOV01. The sequence continues at coordinate 22,546 of CAZOUZ010000001.1, read as the reverse complement.
CCGAAATGTTTTCAGCCCTTCATCGAGGGCACCTCGTCAGCCTACTATAATTGTCTCAACAGCGTCCTGACCGGGAAACCGTACCCGGTAAGGGCGATAATCGCCCCGGGTACCCAGCCGACGGTAATCACCCGCGGCACCAGGCGGGTCGTGGAAGCGCTTGAGAAGCTTGAGTTTTTCGTCGTCATGGACGTGATGCAGAACGCTTCGATGCCCTGGGCCGATATAGTCATCCCCATTGCCACGATGTACGAGTCCGACCACCCCTTTGAAGGAGGAAGGAACGACTGGCTAATGGCGCGGAACAGGGTGGTTGAGCGGATGGGCGACTATAAATCGGACTACGAGTTCTGGCTTGACCTGGCGGTGAAGATGGGCTACGGAGAGGACTTCTGGAACGGCAGCATCGAAGAATGCATGAACTATCAGCTTGAGAATTTCGGCATGACAATGGAAGAGCTCAGGGCTTATCCTACCGGTATCGTCTACGAGAGTCAGCCGACGCCGTTCGAGAAGTACGAAAGGATATTCGCCTCCAGAAGTCCCCGCCTTTCCGGCGCTCCCTACCTTCCCCAGGGAAAGGTGGCGATATATAACACCAGCTTCGAGGAGAACGGCTTCAACCCGCTGCCGGAATGGGTCGAGCCGCCGGAGAGCACGACGGCTACGCCGGAACTCCTTGAAAAATACCCACTCATTTTCTCGGATACCCATACATCCGAAGTGTACAATGCCGGCTGGCTGCGCAACGTGCCTTACCTGCGCGAGATTCAGCCCGACCCATGGCTGCACATCAACCCGGAGACGGCCAGGGCTCGCGGCATAAAGGACGGCGACTGGGTAATCGTAGAATCGCCTCACGGCTCGATAAAGCTGAGAGCGCAGTATTTCCCCGGCATCCGCCCCGATACGGTAATGGGACTTCAGGGCTGGTGGCAGGGCTGCGACGAACTGGGGCAGCCGGGCTATCCGCTGACGGACGGCGGCGCCGGCACGAACAACCTGTACAGCACCGACCCGGAGAAGGCTTTCGACCCGCTGGTAACGGCTATGCCCAAGCAGACCCTTGTCGAGGTAAGAAAAGCCGATGACCGGTGAAAGGAAACCATAAAAAATAATGCCAAAGCAGTATGGCTTTTACTTCGATGCCGACAGGTGCATTATGTGCCGCGCCTGTGAAGCAGCCTGCAAAGACACCCGAAAAGTCGAACCGGGAGTGCAGTGGCGGAAGGTTATCGAAATCTGGGCGGGTGAATTCCCCGACGTTTCGAGGACTTTTGTCTCCCTTTCCTGCCTGCACTGTGCCGAGCCGAGCTGTGAGCAAGCCTGCCCGAACGGGGCCATCCATAAACGTGCCGAAGACGGAATCGTCGTCGTTGATAAAGACGAGTGTACCGGATGCGGGGAATGCTTCTACGCCTGCCCGTACCAGATACCCCAGTTCGGCGCCGACGGCCTGATGCAGAAGTGTGACTTCTGCCTGGAACGGGGTATAGAACCCGCCTGCGCTGCGATTTGCCCCGCCGATGCCCTCTTTTACGGCACAATGGAAGAACTGGAAAAAAAGGCTGCCGAGAAAGAGGCTGAAAAACTGGCCGGTGATACCGGACCTTCAATGTTTATCGCCAACAGGCGGGGAGCCGACATTCCCGCCGAAAACCTCGTCATCGGTTAACAGCAAACAGGGTTACGCCACTCCCATTGCCTGAATGATTTCCGGTGAAGTAACCACCGTCGCCTGGCGGGGGAACACCTTCTCCATAAGCACCCGGTTGACCTCTTCATCCCGGTCGGCACAGCAGTCAGAAACAACTACCAACCTGTAATCGATATCGGCAGCCCACCGTACCGCCGAGAGGACACAGCCGCTGGTTGAAATCCCCATCAGCACCAGAATCTCAATTCCCTGCTTTTTAAGCGATTCATCAAGGTCGGTGGTAGAGAAGGGCCCTACCCGGCTCTTGGTAAAAACAGGCTCACCGGGCCGGGGAACTATCGAGGAATGGATTTCGTTCTCCGGCGTCCTCTCTCCGCGCCGCACCTCGACGTAGAGCACCGGAATATTCGCCTCCCGGGCTTTCGCCAGCACGGTATTTGCTCTCTCTAAAAGAGCGTTTTGATACTCTGCGGAAAAGCCGCTCAACTGCCGGTTCTGGTAGTCCATTATAAGTACCGCCGTCTTACCTCGCTCAAGTGATAATTGCTCCGCCATTTTTCATATCCTCCCGGTCATAAGTAATCAGGATAAAAATAACGGAAACCCTCCGGTAAGTCAACATCCACCAGAGGGTTTTCAGCTTTAATTTCCGTCAAGCTGCGGAGGCTCTTACCTCCAACCGGCTTATACGGGCTATAACAGGCTAAAAGGCAGCACCTTTCCAGAATACTCAGCTCCGCCTATCGCCTAAAGCGAGAAGAAGCCGAAAAGCACTGCCGCCAGGACAATACCGAGAAGCCAGAAGCCGAACCCGGTCACCAGAGTGCCGCGGGCTTTCGGGTTATTGCCGCGCAATTGCACCAGCGCACAGATTGATACGATGGCACCAATCAAACCACAGATAAGAACAACAATAAAACTAACCGTGTTCATAAGCCCTCACTCCCTGTCAATATCGGATATTTATCAAGACACAGGCCTTCAAGAAATTCCACTGCCTTTCCGACAGCCTTTTGCAGAGGGGGTGATAAACTCATACCCCATTCTATCTTTTCCGGCTTCGTTACCAGAAACTCTATTTCAGGCTCGTAACCAAGCAGTCCCCACATCTTGACCAGTTCCATCACCCCGACCTGGTGAAAGGAAACAATTGTCTTCCCCGGCTCAGAAAGCTCCGGACCGGGTTTCAACAGCCTGAGTTCCCCGGGGGGACAGTCCATAATCATAACATCGACGACAATCAACCGCTCAATCCCCTCGAGCTGTCCCAGCAGGTTAAAGCCACCCACGCCGCCCTCTTCAATCCTGACATGACCGGGCAGCTTTGCCTGTCTCAGTTTGCGGACAACGTGAACGCCGAATCCCTCGTCCCCCATAATCTCATTGCCCAGACCCAGCACCAGCGTCTGTCTGACGTCAGCCTTATCCATCACTATACCTCAGTCTCCTGCCGCTTCCTCTTTCTCCTCGCCTTCGGAAAGCAGGTGCATCTGCCTGATTTCACCGAACTTTTCACGGAGGGTTAGATAGACATGAATCATCAAGAACATAACAAACAGCCAGTTAACAACGTAGTGGGCCATTCTGGCTTGAATCTCGTTATTGAAAAGACCGTAGTTGAACCAGCTCAACCAGCCGTCCGGGTATTGCAGGGCAAAACCGGATATTATCTGGAAGATAACCAGCAAAAAGGCGAGGCAGTAACTAATCATCTGCAAAGGATTGTACTTCTTCTTTATCACCGGCTCTTTACCGAGGTAACCGTAATAGTTAAGGACATTCGGCAGCAGCTTGATATCGGCGAAAGCAGGGACAAAGGAACGCCAGTCCCGGTTCTTGCCGACAAACATACCCCAGACGCGCATTACCGCGGCAATAATCAGAATCCCGGCGGCAAAGAAATGCACCCCGCGCGAGAGGGACATAAGGAAACCGGCCCCGTCGACAAAGGGACGGTGAATATAAAATCCGGTGATAACGAGGAGGATAATGGCTACCATAATCAATTCGTGGAGAATACGGAAAGCCAGCGGGTGTCTTGTTTCTTCCGTTTGTTTACTTGCCATTGCTATATACCCCCTATGTCACCTTGAATATCTTTATATCGTTTGTCTCAGGGTCAATCAGGTGGATGCCGCATGCCAGGCACGGGTCAAAGGAGCGAATGATGCGCACCACGTTGATTGGATTGTCCACATCAGGCACCGGTGTCCCGATGAGAGACTCCTCATAAGGACCCCTGACCCCTTTTTCATCTCTCGGCGAGGCATTCCAGGTGCTGGGCACCACCAGCTGGTAATTCTTTATGCGGTGGTTCTTAATATCTATCCAGTGACCCAGCGCCCCGCGCGGAGCGTCCCAGGCTCCCATACCCTGCGATGAGTTGGGAACAGGCTTGTCATTCATGCCGACAAGCGGCCCGGCGGTAGCCAGTTCAATCAGACGGTCAATCCAGGCAAGTCCGGCTTCACCCACCAGCCTGGACTCCACAGCCCGGCAGAAGTGCCTGGCGACAGCCCCCGCTCTGGCACCCTTTCCAATCAGGTCCATAAGCTCCGGATACCTGTTAACAAGACCACGAGCCAGGGGACCCACCTCCATCGGCTCCTTGCCGTAGCGCGGTGCCTTAAGGAACGAATAAGCGCCTTCTTTCCTGACATTGAAATCGGTAACGCCGACGCTGGGGTGCAGTGCGGCCTCGCCGGCAGGATAGTTATACCAGGAATGCTTAACTTCCTCGGTAATCTGACCGAAGTCAAGCTTTTTCACCGGGGTAAGCTCGCCGCCGATTATGGCGCCGCCACCGACAAGGGGGTTGCTGCCACCGAGAGAATAATCAGCGGGGCTGGCGGCATCGTCCTGCGGGAACATCGGGTAGCAGAGGTAGTTGCCGTGAGTGGCTCCCAGACCCATCGTCGCCAGAGGCAGGAGCGGCCCGGTGCCGACGGCTACCACATCGGGAAGATAGACCTCGTTTACGAATTTCACCTGCTCTTCCCAAAGCTCGCGGAACTCAAGAAGCTCTTCCCGTGAAGGCGTCGCCGTACAGCCGCCGGCGATGATGGCGTTGGGATGAGGCTGGATGCCGCAGATTAAGTTAAGCATCTTCTGCGACTTTGCCTTCATCTCCACGGACTTTACATAGTGCGATACCAGCGTGGTCACTGTCTCGGGGTCATTAACGCTGAACTCGTCCGGTTCATAGCGCGGGGTGAAAGGCGAGGTATCACCACTCTCAACCAGAGAGACTATCTTATCACGGAGCGCTACCAGCCCGGGGTCACTCCCCTTGTATCCGGCGACAGCCATAATATCGAGATAATCGAGCGCCGAGAGCACGTAGAAGTGTATAAAATGGTCGTGCATATAGAGACCGCCGCAGAAGAGGTTACGCATTAATCTGCCCGCTTCCGGAATAGCGATGTCGAAGGCATCGTCCAGGGTCTGAGCGGAAGCGATAGCATGGACCCCTTCGCAGACGCCGCAAACACGGCTGGTAACATAAGGAGCGTCCCTGGGGTCACGGTCCTGAAGAAGGACTTCCCAGCCGCGGGCCATAGTACCGGCTGACCAGGCATCTTTTACAATCCCGTTCTCCACCTCCACCTCAATCTTGAGATGCCCCTCGATGCGGGTAATGGGGTCGATAACAATACGCTGTCCCATTCTTTAGCCCTCCTTCTCCTCTTCTTTATCCCCGGCATTTTCGCCGTTCTTATTCCAGCGCCCGGCAAAGCGGCTGACCAGCATATCGGCACCGACACCGGCAGCGGTAACACCGGCAATCGTCGCCATCACCTTGTCGATGTCAGTCCTGCCGATGCCCGGCAGTTCGATATCGAACTGGCGCTGGTACATCGGGCTGACAGACTCGTAAAACTCCGGCTCGGAACAGGCGACACAGGGATGGTTTGCCTTGATGCAATAGTTGGTGCGGTTATTCCAGAGCCGCTTCCAGCAGTCCTGGTTAGCCCAGGGGCCCTTGCAGCCTTTAAGGTATAAGCACCAGCCCTGCTGCTCCGGGTCTCCCCAGTCGGTCAGAAAACGGCCGGCATCGAAGTGACCGCGCCGCTCGCAGTTCTCGTGCTGGTTTTGTCCGTAAAAGGCAAGCGGACGGTTGAACCTGTCCAGCGACGGCACCGTACCGAAGCTCAGGTAATGGACGATAACGGCTACCAGACGCTCGGCGTGCAGCGGGCAGGTGGGCAGATTAATAACCGGCGTGCTGCCGGTAACATTGTCATAGTAATGGTGCTTCTGAGTGCCGCGGAACAGGTAACCTACCGCATCGGTCGGACCGGAACGCGGTATTCCGCCGTAGGAGGCACAGGAGCCGACGCAGATAATCGCCGCCGCATTGGCGGCGCACTCCTCGACGATATCTTTGAACGGCTTACCGCCTATCGTGCAGAAGAGACCGTCTTCAGCCAGCGGAATTGCGCCCTCTATCACCAGAATGTAACCGCCTTCCCTTACCGTACCGGCAAGGGCTTCCTCCGCCTGGTAACCGGAAGCCGCCATGGCGGTCTCGTTGTACCGCAGTGAGATTGTATCCAGCAGAATGGACGTTGCCATTGGTTCCATACTGTTAAGGAAAGACTCCACACAACCGGCACAGTCCTGGCCCTCCAGCCAGATGACGGCCGGTTTCCCCAGAGATTTTTCAAGAGCCTTAGCCACTTTGGGAGTCAGCGCCTGACTGAGTCCCAGGAGCGCCAGCGAAGCGCTGGCCAGCTTGATAAAGTCTCTCCGGGTTAACTCGGGACTTCCCAGAAAATAATCCATAATTCCTCCTCCTTTATTTAAAAACTACAATAAACAAAGGACTTACCTGATATCCGTCCTATTCAGTTTCAGTGTGTTTGCCAGTAGAACGACACCTTCTTTAGTGCAGAACTGCTTTTCGCCGGAGTCCATGAAAACACCTACGGAATCTACTTCCATAATTTTAAGGTGAGCCCTCACCGTCCTTATATCCATTCCGAGCTGGGGGACCAACTGGGAAACATCAACACAGGCACGCCCACCACTGCTGACAAGTTCCATCAATTTGTCCCTTATCTGCTTATGTCTGTCCAGATAATCTCGCTCACGTTTGCTACTCATACTGAAATCTCCAACTTTTACTCTGGTCTGTAAATACTTGCATATCTTTGTTATATTTAACAAAAAATAGCATAAAAATGAGCTTTTGTCAATATTCCCAGGTGGAAATAGAGTAGGACAAGATATGAATACCAATTACAACTTGATATCCCGCAAAATTATCAACCACTGTCCATTATCACGGTGTACCCGATGCCATTATTCTGCGGGATTCATTACCCGTCCGACAAACAGTATGGCACCTGTCTCAATATCCCGGATAAGGAAAATGAACGGATGGTCGATAGTAACCTCGACGGGCTCTTCAGGCATCGCTGTCAGTTCCATAACCACCGCCGTCGCCGCCGCCGCTTCAGTACCGGCTTCATCAACGGAGACGAAAGCCTTATGAATAACTTCAGCAATAAAAAGGTCACGGCCGCCCGTCATACCGGAAAAATCAGCAGCCTCCGAGAAAGCCGCCGGCATACCCATTGCCGCAAGGGTTTTCTTCAGGCTGAATTCGGAGTCGAATTCAAACTTCGGCATGGTAAGGGCGACCTCCTGCCATTTCAGCCCCGCAATAACTTCCTCCAGCACCTGATAATCCAGTGAGCTTTCAAACGCTTCGAACCGCCCGGCTTCAGGCAGCAGGACAATCATCGAAAGTTCCCGTCCGTCGTAAGGCAACTCAACTGCCCGGTAGCCATCACCGGCGGCATAGCCGAAGGACTCGGTCTGTCTCATCATAGGAACGGTGACCGTCCCGCCATCCGTCAGGTAAAACGTACCGTCAGCGGTGTTATCCTCATCAAACGGGTACTGCCAGGCAGCATTGAAGTAAATGGCATTGGTCAGGACCAGCCTGGTAAGAGTATTAATAACCCCCTGGGGGATAAGGTCCTCAATCCGGCCTTCCGTCTGGTCGCTGACCCAGTCGTTTATGGTTACTCTGGACTGTTCCGGTTGCTGAATAAAGTCGAGTATTCTCAATCCCGCCCCGTAATTTTCGGCGAGCGTATCGAGAAATTCGGAGAGGAACTCGAAGTCCTTCTGTCCCCAGATAGTATTTACGATATTGAGGCGGAAACCTTCTTCATCCTTCCCCCTGGCGCCCTCACCACGGCCGGCAAGCTCGGTATCGAGGCTGTTAAGCGCCGGATGCAGGCCATCCTGCGGCAGGTCAAAGCGGAGAACATCGGCCATCTGCCGCCCGGTCTCGCCGCGGGCTCCGGCATAGGTCATCGCCAGTGCCAGCGAGATACTGTATGGCGAGTAAAAGAGGTTTCCATCCTCACCTCTCAATTCCCGGTACAGGTCGAAGGCGAACTCGCTGTTGCCGGCAACCAGGGTATCGATATCAGAATGGCTTGCTTGCTGTCCGGTATCCCTGGACTTGTCCGATTCCAATACTTCAGCCGACACCGCCGGAGTGCAGGCGGTAAGCCCCAACATCACAATTGCCAGCAGTAACGATAATACTTTTTTCACTTCGGCTACCTCCGCTATTTTACTTCTACTATTATATAACGATAAAACACCATTAAGGTTATCTTTCATATGGTCCTTTTTACATTTAGTTAATTCAATTGTCATTGCAAGCCCAGACTTCATCAGGGCTTGCAATGACGGAAACAACCGAAACCGAATAGTACCGCCTCGAAAATGCCTCAGGCTGAACCGGGAGCTTATTGATATTGACAGGGAGAATACTATAGGCTAATGTTTTCATTGTCCGGTTGTACCATAGCTGCAAGCGACAGGCAGTGAGCAATAAGAGGAGGAAAAGATAGTGGCTGTTTACGGGATGACGCGGTTCGAATTTGACGAGCAGAACGATACGGAGAACTATACCGTATTTCTCGCCGACCTTGCCCACGGGTCGCCGCCGTGGAAGCCGCTTTTCTTCGTCGAGAGCTGGGGAAGGTGGTGTTACCGCTCGATACAGCGCCTGGCAGAGCAGCTTTCCCTGCCGACAACCAAGGGATGGGACGTCAGGTACATTGACGGTTACCCCTATCTGGCTGTGATTGAGACTACGGAGCAAGAGGCGAGGGAGCGAGAGCCGCTATTCAGAGAAAGGATAAAACCGTACATCGAGGACTTCGATGCTATCTGGGAGCAGCGAAAGGCTGAAATCATGGATGTGTACCAGAAGCTCAAGACGGACTACGGGCTGAAAAAATACGACGATATCAGCCGGGTGAGCAACGTCGACCTCCTCGACCTTTTCGACGACTACCTTCAGGTGAGCAGGAAGCAATGGGACGTCCACATGGAGTTGCTGGTGCCCGCCTATTACCTCTTCGGGCTGTTTGACCAGATGTGCCGCGAGCTACTCGACTTCGGGCACAGTGATTCCCGGTTTGCCAGATTAATGGCCGGCTTTGACAGCATGGTATTCAAGTTCAACAAAGAAATCTGGCGCCTGGCTAACCGGGCGGTGGAAATGGGCCTTGGCGAAATATTCCGGACTACCGGGGACAGCGAGGCAGTGATTTCCAGGCTGGAGGACAGCGATAACGGAAAGAAATGGCTTGAGGAATACCGTGATTTCCTTGAGATTCACGGCTGGCGGAACGAGCGTATGCTGGACTGGGCAACACCGAACTGGATTGAGAAACCGAGCCTGGGTATACCGGCTATAAAGATAGCTATCACCACCGGAGGGACTTTAACGATAGACGAAAGAAGGAAGCAGGCAATCAAGGAGA
>CAZOUZ010000001.1:0-13080 GCA_964583115.1 uncultured Dehalococcoidales bacterium | reverse complement strand
CAGAGAAAGAAGTCCTCTCGGGAATAGCCGCCAGTCAGAGAGGGTGGTTCGCCGCCCTGATGAAAGCCGCCCAGAGAGCGTGTTACTGGAGTGAGGACCATACCCATTACCTTGACCTTTACTGCCACGCTATGGGGCGGTGGATAACCAGGGAAATAGGACGTCGCTTTGCGCAAGCCGGAGTAATCGACGAACCCGAAGACGTCTATTTTCTGATTGCCGACGAGATTGAGAAAGCGTTGATACCGATGGGGAAAGTCAAACTCCACAGCTATGTGGACCAGCGCAAGAAGGAATGGGAGGGATACAATAAGATTACTCCCAAGCCTTACTACGGAAATATCGAGCTCGTGCAGGAAGTTATAAAGAAAGACCCGGTGATTACCGTGGCAACGGCGACCCCTATCGTCAGGGAGGACATCAAAGCCGACCTCTACAGTGCGGCGTCGGCTCCCGGCGTGACGGAAGGTCTTGCCAGGGTTATTACCAGCGAAGATAAATTGGGTGAGATTCAGCCGGGGGAGATTCTCGTAGCCTCGGGGACCAGCGCCCTGTGGACCCCGTCCTTTGAGATAATCAGCGGCATCGTTACCGATGGCGGCGGTGCCCTGTCTCACGCGGTAATCGTGGCGCGGGAGTACGGTATTCCGGCTGTTGTCGGCTGCCTGGAGGCAACGAGCAAAATAAAAACCGGCGATAAACTGAAGGTTGACGGCGACCTCGGACTGGTCTACATATTGCAGAAGGCTTGACCCTGACAGAAATACGGGTAGAGGTATATCGTGTCCGATAAATGGATATTCCGGCTTGAGGAACTAGGGCAGGAGCACGGCGACCTGGTGGGGAAGAAGTGCGCCAACCTGGGTGAGATAGCCAGGATGGGGCTGGCAGTCCCCGGCGGATTTGCCCTGTCTGTCGATGCTTACCGGGACTTTATGAATATGACGACTGCCGCCAATGAAATACGGGAATACTTCAGCAGGTCCGGCAGCAGCCCCGGCGACACCGGGCAATTCGACGGGTTAAGCGCCGGTATACGCCGGATAGTGGAGTCGGAAGCTGTGCCCGAGGAGATGGAGGAGAAAGTAATCGAATACTACCGGGAACTATGCCGGAAGTGCAATATCCCCGAAGTTGCCGTCTCAGTACGCTCCTCCGGCCCGGTGAGTCACCCCGGACAGTACGAGACTTACCTCAATGTAACCGGAGAGTCGGAGGTAATAGATAAAATTAAAAAGGTCTGGGCAAGCACCTTCAATGCCAGGTCCCTTGCCTTCAGAAAACAAAAGGCGCTGCCGCTGGAGAGCGACCCCATCGGAGTTGCCGTTCTGGGGATGGTCAGGGCCAAAGCCGCCGGCATTATTTTCACTGCCGACCCCAACACCGGCGATACTTCCAGGATGATTATCGAGGCTAACTGGGGACTGGGAGAAAGTGTCGTCAGCGGCAGCTCGACGCCCGACATTTATATCCTGGACAAAGATACCCTGGAGGTGGTCGAGAAGACGCTGGGACCGAAGTCCAGGTACATAACCCCGGGCGAAGCAGGAATTACCGAGGTGGAGACGTCCCCGGAGAAAAGCTCCGCTTTCTGCCTGAGCGATGAAGAAGCGAAGGCAATAGCCGAACTGGGAAAGAAACTGGAGGACCGCTTTAATGCGCCGCAGGACATTGAGTGGGCAATCGACCAGGACGCATTATTACCTGAAAGCATCGTCCTGTTACAGACCCGCGCCGAGGTTATAGCGCAGGAGAAGAGCCACGCCGACCAGATTGTGGACCTGATGTTGAACCGTTTCTCGGGCGGGCCGGGGTTCGGAGGCGGCGGGATATAACAGCCGGCAACCGGGAGCTTCATACCGCTGCCGGCGTACAGGGGTAATTCATATGTCAATACGGGCAAAATGGGTTGGTATTGATTTCGGGCAGACCCTTTGCGATAGCTCGCCCGAGCGTACCTACTGGATGATTGGAGATACCTGCAAAGAGTTAGGCCAGCCCGAGCTTATCGAGGAATGCTGCCGCAGGTGGCGCGTCCTGAAGGAAAAGTACGGTTCCTGGTCAGCCATCAAGGAAGGGCACCGGGACGAAATCGCCAGCTTTGTTTTCGACGGCCATCCGGACGGTATGAAAACCTTCTCCGTAATGGAGCAGAAGTATATAAAAGCCGCCGACGGCGCCATAGACACCATCGGTTACCTGAGAGACCAGAGCATAAAGATTTCGATTGTCGCCGAACTAAAGAGGACCTTCGGCCCGATAGGCACCGACCAGGTAAGCCTGTTTCTGGAGAACCAGAACGTTATAGACTACTTCGATGATTTGATTACTCCTCAGGGTAGAGTAAATCTGCGGGACGGCTCTCTGGACACTAAATACAAAGGCTCATCAAAAGAGACGGGTGATTTATACGATATACTGGTCAGAGACCTGCTTGAGAGCGGAATAAAGCCTTCGGAGGCGGTGATGGTCGGGGATAAGGAGTGGTCTGATATCACCCCAGCCCAAAAAAGAGGACTGAAAACGGTCAACTATATCGGCTTCATATATCGCGGCCCATCCGATGCCGATTTCACCATAAGACATTTTTCCGAAGTGAAGGACCTGATTGCAGGAGTCAAATGATGAAAAAGTTAAAGCGCCTCTCACTCGAATATGAAGACGGCACCCGGAAAAACCTGGAGTCGGACGAGATAGACAGCGGAGTGCAATCGGCACTTGCCGGCTCCGGTCTATGCCAGCCGCCGCCCGAAATTTCTCCGGCAAAGAATTACCTCGTATTGCAGTGGAAAGACGGATGGCAGGAAGTAATGTCCGTAAACAGCGATGTTGCCGGCCTGCTGAGATACTATGTCATCAGGCGCATAGAAGACAGGGGAAGACTTGCCCTCGATACGGGTGCCGAATACCCGGAGCTACTGGTAATTGAAAGGATTCCAATGGAAATCCGCCGTTTATTAATAGTCGGTGATAACGGCGTTAAGTCCTACGGACTGGACACTGAACTGGAGGGATACGAGGGGACATTCGAGGCCGGCGGGAAGAAGGAATACCTGAAATATGACGGTTCGAATCCTCAGTTCCAAAGTGAGTTTAGCGAGGCAGAGGAGAACATCGACGAATTAAAAAAGGCAGTGGCAGAGGCACTGAACAGCAGGGGTATCCATCCGGAAAAGCTGTTACAGATGGACAAGGACCGGCGTATCCGGGAATATAAGGATATAGCAAAAAAGATTGGTATCAGGGGGATAAAAAGGCAGAGCGACGTCTACGGGTTCGTAGAATCAATGCTGAGAAAAATAATCGCCAGCGGAAAATAGAAGATAACGAGTTGTCCGGCGCTTTGAAGCGCCGGACAACTGAGTGAAGTACCAGGGTAGCTAAGCCGAAGATACCCTACCGGGGCACACTATAGCAAATGGAAATTACCTTGTCAATATCCGTTTTGGCAGGTACTGTTCAGTTTTGGTTGAATGAAACACTCTCCCCCTTTATCCCCCTCTCCAGCCAGGAGTACTTTTCTTTCATTTACAATGGTTCTGGCTGGAGAGGGGACAGGGGTGAGGTAAAAACCAACCAAATGCAAACAGAACCTTTTGGCATTTGTATAACACGGGGTGCTACGGTAAAATAATGAGGCATAAGCTGCAACAAGGATAGAGTTTGCGGAGGACCTGATGGTAAAAGAAAAGTCACCGGAAGTATCAAGAGAAGCAATAGTAAAACGCCTGAAGAGAATAGAGGGGCAATTACGGGGTCTGCAAAAAATGGTCATCGAAGAGCGGGACTGCGAGGATATAGTAACCCAGCTTGCGGCTGTCCGCTCTGCTATTGATAACGTCGGCGCACTGGTATTGAATAATTACATAAAAATTTGCACTCCCCACGGGGAAGGGATGGACGCCGAGTTATATGAATCTATGGTGCGGGTAGTAGGTGTCTGGGGGCGGGTAAGACTGGGTGAATAGCATCCGGGAAAACGAATATTAACGGAACTTTTGCGGTCAGAACCTCAGGCTATTTTTCTTCCCCGGCAGTGATTTCATCATACCACTTGCCATAGTGACCTTTTGCATATTTCTTCGAGACTTTACCGTCCAGCATCGAGCGGAATGATTCGGTCATCCTGGGATGAATAGCACCGAGATATACATGGACCAGCAGCATCAGGAAAACGAGAATAAACGCTACGTCGTGGCAAATCACGCACCACTGAAAGATACCCGGGGCGACAACCCCTTTCAAGAACCACATTACAATGCCGGTTATGACGAACACCACACTTGTCACCAGAATAATAAACTGCCACATTTTCTGCCCGGTGTTTATGTGCTCCTGCGGCGGCATTTTCTCCTCGTCCCCCCCGAAATAGTAATCAGGCGCCTTGCCGACCCATTTAATATCATCCACACCCCAGGTAAAAGTTTCTTTAACAAAACGCCATGCCATCTTGGGGTCAACAAACATGTAAACTACAGGTGCGCCGACGAAAAAGACGACGGCAATACGGTGCAGGAGCCTGGTAATACCGCCTGATGCCAGACCTCCCAGGCCGGGAATAAACAGAATTGCCCCGGTTATTACCAGTATCAGAAAAGCTGCGGTGTGGACCCAGTGTAACCATACCGTCCGCTTTTTAAACCGCTCGATTACCCTTTCTTCTGTCATTCCTCTTCTCCCTTAGCAATCCTGGCCCGCGCAACCAGGTAATTCAGACCGAAGCCGGCTACAGCGGCAGCCGTTAAACCGACACCGAACCAGCTAATCACCTTTCGAACCACGGAAGAAGCCGGGACTTCAGGGTCGTCCGGGAGCCCGTAGACTTCCGGCGAATCATCAAGCACATACATTACGTGCAAGCCGCCCAGTTCCTTATCTCCGTAGAGCAAAGCCTTCGAATTCGTCTTGCTCAGGGAAGCGACCCGTTCTCTTCCTTCCTCAACAAGCTCATCACGTTTGCCGAACTTAATGGCACCTGTCGGGCAGGCAGCGGCACAAGCCGTCTGCTCACCGTTGGTGACCCTGTCCTTACAGAAGGTGCATTTATTCATAACGGCAAGTTCGGTAACCGTGTTGCTCTCCAACTGCGGGACACCGAAAGGACAGAATTCGACGCAATACCCGCAGCCGGAGCACTTATCTTTATCATACTGGACGAATCCCAGCTCATTATAGCTGAGCGCTCCGGTAGGGCAGACCTCAACGCAGGCTGCATCGGTACAGTGGTTGCAGGCATGCTTTCTGGAATGCCACTCTTCATTGCTCAGTACCGGCTTCAGAGTAGTCCAGACGATGGGAGAGAGCGGGGGCGGTTGTGCCGGGTCGGGTTTTATTGTCTCGGGCAGTCCGTTGTAATCCTTGCAGGCAGCATAGCACCACCAGCAGCTAACACACTTGGTAACATCTATCAGCATTGCCAGGCTGTCTTTACTCCGTGACTCCCTGGCCATAACCGAAGCTGCCGGCTTGAGCAAAAACAGCCCGACTGCCCCGGCAGCGGCTTTCACAAAGCTTCTTCGACTTAGTTCCATATCTCCGTTACCGTCATTTTGAACCGGGAATTTCTTTCACGATGACGCCTTTATTTGCTTCCATCTCTTCCGGTCTGATATCATCCTCGGTCAGGAAAATATCTCTGTTGCCGTGACAGGCATCACAGCTCTCGTTCTGCGGTGTATGAAGCTGGATATTATGCGGTGTGGCATATTTCCAGGTTGAGACGGCATCGAAATCCGGGAACAGGCTCTCACCGTAATAGGTACAGGTGTCGCCACAGGTCGGCACATGGCGCAGCACCACGTATTTATAGGGCTTCTCCGAAGACCGCAGCGGATTATAGCCGATTTTAAACTGCATCACGGACGGCTCGCTGACGCGGCAGGGAATTCCCTCCGGGTCGATGGAAACGTGACAGCCGTAGCAGTTCTTGTAGGTTACGGAGTGGCAGACCTGGCAGGAAAGGTCGGACAAATGCTGCTCATGCTGCGGATTGTCCGCAGTATTTGTCCAGACGTCCTGATGGCAGTCTTCACACTTCACCACACTCGTGTTCTGGTATCTCGTAGCTGCGGACTGCCCGGAACCGTGAAGCTCCTCACCGTGGCATTTGGCACAGGTCATACTCTCCTGGGACCAGTGGACATCGGCAGCGATTCCTGCATTCTCTCCAAGGTACTCGGCACCGACACGGGAACCGTGACAGGCAACGCAGTTATACTTCGTCGAGGGGGTCTTGCGGAACTCGTGACTGGAAACCAGACCTCCACCAACCTCGTCAGGCCGGCTGACATGGCATTGACCGCAGGACGTGTGGCACTCCTGGCAGTGGTTTTCAAAAACCTCACACAGTGGAGAGCCTTCTTCCAAATTGCCGCCTCTGGCTTCAAGAGCAGACTTAAATCCTTCGAGCGTAGTATGGAGACTAATCGCATTGGCATGGGCAATATCCTTATGACAGGTATTGCAATTTGCCTCGGACGGGTCGGCTACCAGTCCCAGGTGAGCCAGTTCCTTATCTTCATTCCGGCTGTCTCCCCCGTGACAGATAACACAGCCGACCTTACCATGGGTACTCTCCATAAAATCGGCGTCTTTCAGGAAGACCTTTTGCCATACCTCCAACGGAGGTAATTCGCCGCCTCAGCCCTCGCCGGTAGTGGCTTCCGACGCCTTTTCTTCCGGTTCCGAGGCTACTTCTTTAAGCAGGTCTTTGTCAGTATGGCAGCCGACACAGGAACTCACTACAGTCCCGTCTTCAAGGACCATACCTGCCGGCTCAGTCTCAGCACAGCCGGCGACAGCGAGCGAAACCAGAACAAGTACCAGGACTACGACAGATACCAGGCTTTTCATTTACAACCACATCCCTTTTGCCCATCTACAGGGCAATCGTTAAGCCACCTTATTTTGCCTGTCGGGAATTCCCCGGACAGGCAAAATTCTCAGGCGAATTTATTTTTCCGTTTCGTAACCCCCGACAGTAGAAGCGTCAAAGCACTTACCGGCGTTAATCGCTGTGTCCGAGCTCCAGGAACACATACCGAACTTCAGGCTATAGGCATCATAGCCCAGCATTTGCAGCAGGGATACCGCCTGAGCCGCCGTTTGCCCGGTGTAGCAGTAGGCATACACCGGCGAATCGGGGTCGAGAGCATCAAGATTATCCGCCAGAGCACCTATTGAAATGCTAATCGCTCCCGGTATATGCCCCTTAGCGTAATCTTCGGCACTGCGAAGGCTGATGATGGTCATATCATCTTCCTCGGCAATCTTCATATTCAGGTCGGTGGCGGTGATATACTTCGGCGATACGGTGGCAGCCGCAGCGGCAATAATGTCGTCAGCATCGCTCGAAGTAGTATTATCTAATTCAGGGTAATCGTAAGTACCTGCCGAATTTGCCGTAGTCTCGGTTTTGTAGTTGCCCTGGTGGGATGCAGGGTCGAACCGCGAAACGTAAACTGCCGGGTCATCCGACCAGGAGGATATCCCGTGCAGCAGGTTCTGGACATCATAGTCAAGAACACCAAGCACTGCGGCGGCGAATGAAGCCGTCTGCCCGGTGTAGCAGTAGACCAGAATCTCTTCATTCTCGGGGAGCGTAGCCAGTTCGTCAAACTCGATGTTAACTGCTCCCGGTATATGCCCCTTAGCGTAATCTTCGGCACTGCGAAGACTGACGATATACGGAGCAAAATCATCAGCTATCATCATGTGCAGGTCGGCGGCTTTAATGTTTGCAGCTTTATCAGGAATGTATTCCTCAACAGCATCCTGGACGATGCTAAACTCGTCTACCTCTACTACCTCTTCTTCCTCCTCTACCTCCTCGACCGTCCCTCCACCGCAAGCGCTGAGCAGCGGTAAGGCAGCCAGCAATAGAAGCAGACTAAGTACAGCAAGTACCTTCACCCATGGTTTCAATCTCATCTAATAATCTTTCTCTCTTTAATCAGGCTATGAAATTTTATATCAACACCAGCACACACCTTGACGCCAATTGCTTTCCAGGCGTCAATCCAAGCCAGCGGCTAATATATATTCGCGAGAAAACGTCCGGTACTCAAAACCAGCAGAAATATACCATACTAGGGTATATTAAGTCAATCCTGTTATTTTACTTTTCAGACAGCCTGCTTCGCCGCTGGTAGTCCTCATACGGCACCGTTTTCGTTGACACTGTATCTGCCGCCAGAGTAGACTACAAAAAGGGGGGGGTATCAGCTAGAGACCCGGAGAAGCAAACGGTTTGAGAAAGAAGTATCTTGTTGGAGCGGTAATCCTGGTACTGGCAGTCGGTTACCTGTTTTACCTGAGTTTCAGCAGTTCAGTCAGCTACTACGTAACGGTAAGCGAATTCTATTCAAAAGGTACCGAGCTCTATAATACCGATGTGCGGGTGGCCGGTAAGATATCGGACCCTATCGACTGGAATGCGGAAGACGTTGAACTCAGCTTCACAATTACCGAGGGGGGCAAAAATATGGAAGTTGTCTACCGGGGTGCCAGACCCAGCGGCTTCAAGGCTGGCTCCAGTATTCTGGTCGAGGGAAAATACAGCCCCGAAGGTATATTCAGGGCGAGCCAGTTAATAATGAAGTGCCCCTCCAAGTATGAACTCGAAGAGTAGTCCATATAGATGACAGAAATAGGGCATTTTGCTTTAATAATAGCTCTACTGCTGGCTGTATGCTCGGCAGTAGCTTCACTGGTCGGTATTCGCTCCGGCTCCAAACGCCTGGAGACCGGCGCCAGGATAGGTATCCTCGCAGTCGCCTGTCTGTTTACCCTGTCGGTAGCTATTCTCTTATACGCTTTTATCAGTAAAGATTTCAGTCTCAGGATAGTAGCCGAACACACCAGCCGCGACCTGCCGGTAATCTATACAATCAGCGCCCTGTATGCCGATAAAGCCGGCTCCGCTTTCCTCTGGGGATGGCTGATTTCACTATTTGCCGGCCTGCTGGTCCTACGGAAAAAAGATTATAACCCGCAGCTCAGGGCTTACGCACTTTCCATACTGGCAGTCCTGGAAGCGTTCTTCCTAATGCTGATTACCTTCGTGGTGAATGTATTTGAGAAATATCCGTCTCCAGTCGCCGACGGCTTCGGCTTAAACCCGTTACTCCAGAACTTCGGCATGCTTGTCCACCCCCCTTTACTCTATCTTGGTTTTGCCGGTTTCGCCGTCGTCTTCGCCCTGATGATAGCGGGGCTTATCACCCGCAATTCCGCCGCTGAATGGGTCGGCTCTGTAAAAGGCTGGACAATCTTTGCCTGGGGCACACTCGGTCTGGGCAACCTTTTAGGGATGTGGTGGTCTTACAACGAGCTGGGCTGGGGAGGATACTGGGCATGGGACCCGGTGGAGAATGCCGGACTGATGCCCTGGCTGCTTTGCACCGCTTTTCTCCATTCAATCGTGATGGTGAGGCAAAAAAACTATTTGCAGAGGTGGAGTTTATACCTCGGCATATTCACTTTTTCTCTCACCCTGTTCAGCCCTTTTATAACCCACGGCGGCATCGAGTCTCCACTGCACGGCTTCTACGGCTCACCGTTCCCCCCCTATATCCTGGCAGCCATTCTGGTCGCGATAATCGGCTCACTGGTAATCCTCTTTAAACGCCATAAATACCTGGATAAAGAGGAACGGCCTTCTTCTTACTTCTCCAGGGAAGGCGCTTTTCTCCTTACAAACATAATTCTTGTGGTCCTGGCTCTCCTTGTCTTAGCCGGGACGGTACTGCCGCAGATAATCGAGGTGCTGACAGGGACAAGACGAGCCCTCGACCGCAGTTTCTTCGACCGCAGCTGCGGACCGCTGATGCTTGCCCTGGTATTGCTTATGGGCATTTGCCCCCTGCTCGGCTGGGGTAAAGCGGCATGGCATTCGATTAAAAGGAATTTTCTGTACACTTTTCTAGCCACGGTCGTTATTGCCGTCGCTATACTTATTTCCGGTATAGGCAACTGGTATGCGGCGGCAGCCGTAATCTGCGGCTTACCCCTGTTCACTATCTGCCTGGAATGGTACCGGGGAACGGCAGCCCGCCACCGTGCCGGAAAGGAAAATTATCCAAGGGCATTTCTATCTCTCTTTACGAACAACCGGTCGCGGTACGGCGGTCTCCTCACCCATATCGGTATCATCCTGATTGCGCTGGGGATAATCGTCTCCTCTTTCTACAGCCTTGAGAAAACGGCGACGCTCGATATCGGCGATTCGATTAACATCGGCAGTTATAGATTGACCTATGACGAGCTGACGCTGAAGCAGGATATTGCCAAAGTGAGCGCTATCGCCTCGATATCGGTGGACCGGAATGACCGTCCGGTAGGGACT
Source organism: uncultured Dehalococcoidales bacterium (assembly GCA_964583115.1). GTDB lineage: Bacteria > Chloroflexota > Dehalococcoidia > Dehalococcoidales > UBA2162 > CAYVOV01. Next base: position 2,735 of record CAZOUZ010000001.1, on the reverse strand, counting down.
ATGCAGCCGAGCCTCGACTACTGGTTCAGCCATGAAGACATCTTTGCCGAAGTAGCCGTGCGTTCCACCCCGACCGAAGATTTGTTCGTGTCTCTTGCCTGGACAGGCTATGACCCGGCGGATACATCCGCCACCTTCCGGGTGCTGGTGAATCCCCTGGTTGTCTGGATATGGTCGGGCGGGGGTTTCTTCCTGCTGGGAGGAGTCTTCGCCTTTTCCTCGAAAGAGAAAACAACAGCCGGAGCAAGAGAGTAAATTATGTACAGACTCATCACTATCTTTATCATTTTCTCGCTTCTGGCGCTGCCGGGAGTCGCTTCCGCCCAGTCATCCGCCGAAGGCGTAGTCGAAGGGCAGGTAGTCAACGGCACCGAAGACGGCGGCAGCGTGGCAGGGTTGGAGATTACCCTGATTACCTATATAGACAACGCCCTAGCCGAGAAAAGGACCGCCACAGCAGACAATGACGGCAGGTTCCGGTTTGAAAATGTCAACGCCGAGCACCAGCACCTTGTCGCCGTCACTTATATGGACGTTCATTACTACAACCCGGTTGTTTTTCAGCCGGATGAGATTACAGCCTATGTCGAGGTCGGGGTCTGCGATACCACTGACAGCGATGAGGCGATAAGGGTCGGGCTTTCCCATACGATTATATATATTGAAGAAGACAGCATAAAGATAACCGAGATGTTCTGGCTGGTGAATGACGGGGACAGGACATATGCGGGGGCAGACGGCGCCCTTATCTTCACCCTGCCGGAAGGAGCCGCCGGCTTCGAAGCCCCTCAGGAGCTGCTGGCAGACTACCAGCTCCTGGACAATAACCGGCTCTCTTATCTGGTGCCGTTTCCCCCCGGCGAGAGACAGCTTGTTTTCTCTTTCAAACTGTCTAAACCGGACTCCGATGAGCTTATCATACCCCTGGAGATAAACTATCCAACGGATATTTTTGAACTGATGGTAAGCGGTGAAGGCATCGAAGTCATTGCCCCGCAGATGGCGCCCACCGACCCGGTAACTACCGATACCGGAGAGATATTTATCCACTTCCGGGGTGAGTCTCTCCCGCGCGGCACCGTAACGGACCTCCGCCTTTCCGGTCTATCCGGAAGCGGCGGGCTGCTTTTTACCGTGCTATGGGTTATTATAGCCCTGGTAATCATCGGTACTGCCGTATACCTCTTGAAGAGAAAAAGAGTGCGGAATGCAAATGAATGAAATGATATCCGGTCCTTCCTCTCCGACTATCGAAGCACGGGGACTGACCAAGTCCTTCGGGAGCAACCTTGCCCTGAGAGGAATCGACCTGAGCGTAAATAGCGGAGAGCACCTGGTCGTCTTCGGGCCGAACGGGGCGGGCAAAACAACCCTGGTCAAAATACTGTCCACCCTGGTAAAGCCGTCCTCGGGCAAGGTGCTGCTCGACGGCATCGACATCAGCAGCAAACCGGCACAAGTCAGGAGAAAGATAACTCTGGTCGGCCACCAGACGTTTCTCTACGACGACCTTACCGTTTATGAAAACCTGAAATTCTACGGAGAAATGTACGATGTCCCCGACCTGGAGCAGAGAATCGGCGAAGTGATATCGTGGACGCAGCTTGAGTCCCGCCGGCATGACCGGGTGGGTACGCTATCGCGCGGTATGCAGCAAAGAGTCTCCATCGCCCGCGCCGTCCTCCACAACCCTCCGGTACTGCTGCTCGATGAGCCTGAAACCGGCCTCGACCCGCACGCCAGCAGCACAATCAGAGACCTGCTGGACAGTGCGAGCTACGGCAGCCGCACGGTGGTAATGACCTCGCACAACCTGGAGAGGGGACTGGAACTGGGCGACAGTGTAATAATCCTCGATAAAGGAAAAATCGTTTACCGGGCATCTAAAAGCGAGATAGACACGGCGGACTTCCGCCGTGTCTATGACCGGCATACCGGCAGGAACAGTGAAGAAACTGATTAAAAGAATCGCCGTTCTTTTCTGGAAGGATATCCGGACGGAGCTCCGGACCAGGGAGGTCTTTACCTCCATACTGGTCTTCTCCCTGCTGGTAATGGTAGTTTTCAATTTCGCTTTCGGCACCAGGGCAGAGACGACGGAGCTGGTGGCTCCCGGCATTTTGTGGGTGGCGATAACCTTCGGCGGAGTGCTCGGTTTCAACCGCACTTTTACCGTGGAGAAAGAGAACTCGCGTCTGGAGGGACTGATGCTCTGCCCGGTAGACCGTGCCGTCATCTACTGGGGGAAGCTGGCAGGCAGTTTTACCTTTATCCTGGTAGTCGCCTTTGTCGTTACGCCGATATTCCTTGTCCTTTTCGGCCTGCCCCTGTTTTTACCCCGGCTCGCCGTTATCATCATCCTGGCAACTCTCGGTTTCGCCGCCGTCGGCACCCTGTTTTCGGCTCTGGCCATAAACACCCGCGCCCGGGACATTATGCTCCCTATCCTCTTTCTGCCGATTGTCGTTCCGGTTATTGTCTCCGCCGTAAAGGCTACGGCACTGGTAATAGCCGGCAAACCTTGGGGAGATATGCTGACCTGGCTGCAAATAATGACTGCTTTTGATATTATTTACCTGGTGGCGGCGACTCTGGTCTTCGAGTTCGTCATCGAGGAGTGAGTATGAATAAAGAACACCGGCTGAGAGATAACGTCCTGCTCGGACTGGGTCTCGCCCTGATGATAGCCGCTCTCTATATGGTCTTCAACTACGAACCCACCGAGAAACACACCG